>JAPLCY010000275.1 GCA_026391995.1 Candidatus Auribacterota bacterium | reverse complement strand
CGCATAAATTCCTTTTTTTAATGTGTTTTTCGGCGTGACCGACCATGTCTTCCCATTCCCCATGATTACCATATACGCATCCCAGTCTAAAATGGTGTTCGTGAAGCTGCCCCAGATTTCCAGCGTATCGCCCGGATTGAAGCTACTCTTGTTCGTCCATACCCTCAAGCCCGGCGGGAACGTGGGAGGAGGATTGGGAGTCGAAGTACTGGTGGGAGTCGGGGTACAGGTGTGGGTGGGGGTGGGAGATGGCTCTGTGAGCGCATAAAGTACGTTTTGGTAAGCGGTGCCGAAGTAGATGGTGTCAGGATCTATCGCGGGGGAAGAATGAATGTCCGACCCGCTGCCTGAATAGAAGCTCCATACAAGGCCTCCTGCCGGATCCATGTGGTAGATTCTTCCATCAGTCGAGCCCACGTATACAGTGTCAGTCGCACTGATCGACGGCGCCGAATACACGGGCGAGCACCAGTAGCTCCATGAGAGCTGCCCGCCCGTGGTCAGGCAATAGAGAGAGGCGTCCTTGGAACCAATCCATACATTATCCGTGCTTATCGCCGGCACCATCGCATATTCGATGATTCCCATTGTTTTATAACTCCAGCGCAGAGCCCCGGCGGAACCGATGCTATAAAGGGAATTATCATAGGAGCCAACGTACACGTTGCGGTCCGAGCTCACCGCCGGCGAGGAAAGAATTTCATCGCCGGTTTCATAGCTCCATGAGAAAGCGCCCAGCGAATCGAGGCAATAAAGATTATGGTCCCCCGATCCGATATACGCCCTGTATGACTCGTCTAATGCCGGCGATGAATGAATGTGACTGTGGGTTTTGTAGCTCCATGACAGTTGCCCGCCGTGCTGAAAATTGTAGAGACGATCGTCGTCGATTCCAATCCACACGGCATCGCCGTTTACCGCGGGAGAGGATCCGTAGTCAACATCGCCCCCGGTGAGGTAGCTCCATGACATCACGCCGTTTGTGAAGAAACAGTAAAAATGGTGATCAAAGTCGCCTATAAACACCTTATTCGCTATCGTGGCGGCGGTCGAATATATTAGCTCCCGCATGCAGTAACTCCAGGACAAAGACCCCACCGAGTCGATGCGATAAAAAAGATTCTGATATTTTCCATAGTCACTGCCGTCGTCGGTTCCCACGTATATTGCGCCCTCGGAATCCAGGACGGGTGAAGCAAATACATCGCTGAAGAGTTTGTAAGTCCATTTGATCACGCAGCTCTGCGGACCCCCGAAGGGACTTTTTCCCGTTCTACTCGCATTATAGTGGAACATCGGCCAGGGATTTTCAACGGACTGGGCGGCACAGATGGCAACGCTGCAAAAAGCCAGAATCAACGAGCAATTACCGCGGATTCTTCGTTTCATAACCGTCTCCTTGGTTTAATCCAATACGTACACCGGCCCAACTTCGACATTACATATTACCATGTTACGCCGGGATAATACACAACAATAGCGTGAAATGTCGGGCATGAACACGGCCTCAGTTACATCGGCGCCTCAACCCGCCGTGTACTCCCGCGGTGCGGCGATGGGCGATGGCCTGCTCTCGACAATCAGCGTCATCGGCCCGTCGTTCTCGATGCGCACGAGCATCTTCGCGCCGAAGCTGCCCGTCCGGACGGGCACGCCCAGCACGGTGAGTTCGGACACGAACGCACCGTAGATCTCACTGCCCCTTTCGGGCGGAGCGGCATCCGTAAAGCTCGGCCGGCGGCCCTTGCGGCAGTCGCCATAGAGCGTGAACTGGGAAACCACGAGCGCGCTCCCGCCTGCGTCGGAGAGGGAACGATTCATCTTTCCGGCATCGTCCTCGAAAATCCTTAAACCGGCGATCTTTTCTGCGAGATATGCGGCATCGCCCGGTTGATCACCGGCCCCCACGCCGAGCAGGATCAGCAACCCGCGGCCGATTTCAGAGAAGGGTTTTCCCTCAACCTCCACCGACGCGCACCGCACGCGCTGTATCACCGCTTTCATCCCATCACCTATCCTTGTAGAGCACCCTTTCCCTTGGGCCTGCCTGAACTTCGCATCCTTACGATGCTCAGCTTCGGATGACCGGCAGGCAGGGACACTGAGTCCCCTTCCCTCGACCCTCAGGACGAATGTGAATGGTGTTCTACGGCTGTGGATAACTTCATAGCTCTTTCTACACTAGAGTGGATTGACACCGCCCGGCATATCTGTAATGATCTGAGTATACAGCGAATGATTCACTCACTCAACAGGATACAGCCCCATGAGTGATGTACGGACACGCGTCATTACCCGGGAGGATATCCCCCGGCTCATTCCACTGCTCGCCGATGCGTTTCTTGAGCAGCCGTTGACGCGATGGGTGCTGGGCACGGGCCCCCGTGCGCTGAAAAGGGGAGAACGCGTCCTCCGGCTCGACTTCGACCACGCCCTCCCCTACGGCCTGATGTACACCACGCTGGATTTGAAGGGCGCCGCGCTCTGGCAACCGCCTGACCGGACACAGACGCTTCGGCAGGGGCTCGCCTGGCTTGGGAAGCTCCTCCTGATCGCGGGTATCGGCAGGCATATCGTTCCCCAGATTGCCATGTATATCAGATTCGAAAAAATATTTCCCCGCGCGCCGCATTACTATCTCTCGCTTCTGGCCGTGGCGCCCGGGGCGCAGGGCAAAGGCATCGGGGGAGCGCTCTTGCGCCCGGTCCTCGATCGGTGCGACCGGGAGGGCATTCCCGCGTACACGGCCACGGACACGCCGCTCAATGTCAGATTCTATCAGCAACAGGGATTCGGCATCAGGGACGAGATCCCGGTGCCGCGGGGAGGGTTCACCATGTGGACGCTCTGGCGGGAGCCGGGGGACAGGATGGAGGGTCAGTTCCACACTCAATAAGTTATTTGGATATATAATCATTTTGGGGAAGTAGTTACAAAGAGTGTCCCCAATTGTTTATTTCATCGAGGAGGGCGCGGACGAAGTCGGGCTCTTTCACGGTGCGGATCACCCTCCCCTTCCTGAAGAGGACGCCCGATCCCTTCCCGCCGGCGAGGCCGAGGTCGGCCTCCCGCGCCTCGCCCGGGCCGTTGACCGCGCAGCCCATGACGGCGATCGTCAGCGGCGTGCGGATCCCCGCCACCGCCCGCTGGATTTCCGCAACTACCCTGCCCACATTAATGTTGCAGCGGCCGCAGGTGGGGCAGGAGACGATGACCGGCCCGAACTCCCGCAACCCCAGCGACTGCAGGAGCTCGCGGGCGATCGCCACCTCCTCGACCGGGTCACCGGTCACCGAGACCCTGATGGTGTCGCCAATGCCTTTGATGAGCAGGTGGCCGACGGCTGCCGAGGAACGGATCGCCGACGTGAGCAGTGGGCCCGCCTCCGTGACGCCGACGTGGAGTGGATAGCGGGTGAGGCGCGCGACGCGCTCATACGCCTCAACCGTGTCGAGCACCGAGGAGGCCTTCACCGAGATCTTGATCATCGCGTGGCCGGCGTCCTCGACGCGCTTCACTCCCCGCATGGCGCTCTCCGCGAGGGCGGCGGGCGTCGGCCCCCCGTGCTTATTCAGGAGATCCTTCTCGACGGAACCCGCGTTCACTCCCACGCGGATCGGGATACCCGCCGCAGCGGCGGCCTTCGCGACCCCGGCCAGTTTTTTCACCCCGCCGATGTTGCCCGGGTTGATCCGGATCCCGTCGGCCCCTTCCTTTATGGCGATGAGGGCCAGGCGATGGTCGAAATGGATATCGGCGATGAGCGGCATCCTGATCCGCCGCATGATCGCCCCGATCGCCCTGGCCGCCTTCTCGTCCGGGACCGCGACGCGCACGATCTCGCACCCCGCCCGCGCGAGCCTCTGGATCTGGGCGACCGTCGCGGCAACATCCTCGGTGTGGGTCTTGGTCATCGATTGAATGGAGATCGGGGCGCCGGCGCCTATGGCGATGCCGCCCACTATAATCTTCTTTGTCTTTTTCCGAATAATATCCATATCTTCCAATCGCCGACTCGCCGTTTCGCCCTTTCTCCCCTCAGGGCTGTTTCAACGGCGCTGGCTCCGGGCGTTGTCCCGGCCTCCAGCCGATGACCCGCGTTATCTGCTCCCCCCAGCTCCGCATCACGTCGTTCGCCATCACCAATACCATGAGGGCGATGAAGATCGCCATGAAGATGTTCTGGACCATCGTCATCGCGCGCATGCCCAACGGCCTCCCGCGCGCCCCTTCGATGAGCGCGATCAGGATATGCCCGCCGTCGAGGACAGGTATCGGGAGCAGGTTCAATACCGCCAGGTTCACACTGATGAACGCCAGCACGAAGAGGAACTGGCGCACGCCCGCCTGCGCGGAATAGCTCATGATCTGCACTATGCCGATCGGGCCCGCGAGCCCCCGCGGAGACAGCGAGCGCATGATCAATCCTTTAAACGTCAGGTACATCTCGCGCACGTTTCTCCCGATCCAGGTGAACGGATCGCGGTAGATGTACACGACAAGGCCGTTCGCCTCGAGATCGGCCATCGACACCACCGGGCGAGGCCTGACGCCGATCGCCGGGTAGCCCAGTTCCTTGTTGAACGTCGGCGTGACGAGGACCGTCTGCCGCGCCCCCCTCCGCATCAGGTCGAGGCGCACCTGTTTCCCCTCGCGGGATCGGATGAGGGAGGTGAGCTGCTCCCATGAGTGGACCGCCTCGCCGTCCGCGCTCATGATAAAGTCTCCATTCCGGATGCCCGCCGCGGCAGCCGCGCCCCCCGGGAGGGTTTCAACAAAAACCAGTTCTTCCGGCAGGATGCCTATGTATTTAAGCTTGCTGGCGCCGTCCTGGACGGGCGTGATGAGGCGGTTGATCCGCTCGCCCCCGCGCTCGAATTCAACGGAAAGCGGGCCGGGGGGCGAATAGACCACTCCCTTCGTCACCTCCTCCCACCGCTCCACGGGCCTGCCGGCGATCGAGAGCACCCTGTCGCCAGGTTTCAGCCCGGCTTCCGCCGCCGGCGATCCCTCGCGGACGCTCCCGATCACCGTCCGTTCCATGTTCAGCGGCACGGGAAAACCCGCGAGGTAGAGAAAGAGATAGATGATGAACGCGCTCAGCAGGTTCATCAGAGGCCCGCAGAGGCACACCGCGAGCCGCGTGACGATCCCGCCTGCGTAGAAACCGTCCGGGACGGCGCGCGGGTCGACTCCCTCGTCCGGCTCCATCCCCGCGAGCTTGACGTACCCCCCGCAGAGGATCCAGGAGATGCAGTACTCGGTCTCCCCCCGCCTGATGCTGAATATCTTCGGAGGGAAGCCGATGGAAAACACCTCCACGCGCACGCCCCGCAGCTTCGCCACGATGAAGTGGCCGAGCTCGTGAATGAGCACGACGATGCCGAGGGCGAGGACACCGAGGAGGATAGCCCCCGCGTTCTGAACCGAGAGTGAGATCACCGCGAGTCCCGTATTCATGCAGCTCTCCGCGCCTCATCGCGCGCCCACCGGTCCGCCTCCCCGATATCCTCGAGTGGGGGATCAACGGCAACCCGGTGGCGCTCCATGACCCGCTCCACCACGTCCGTGATCCGGGTGAACGGTATCCCGCCGGCGAGGAAACGGGCCACCGCAACCTCATTGGCCGCGTTCATGACCGCCGGCATCGTCCCGCCCGCCTCCATGGCCCTCCTGGCAAGCAACAGGGCCGGGAAGCGCCGCGGGTCGGGGGCCTCGAAGTGCAGGGCCTTGAGCCTGTCCAGCTCGAGCCTCCCCCATTCACCCGGAAGTCGTTCGGGATAAAAGAGCGCATACTGGATGGGGATGCGCATGTCCGTCACGCTGAGCTGGGCGATCACGGAGCCATCCCTGAACTCCACCAGCGAGTGTACGATTGACTCGGGATGGACCAGCACGTCGATCTTCTCGGGAGCGACATCAAAAAGCCATCGCGCTTCGATCATCTCCAATGCCTTGTTCATCATGGTGGCTGAATCAATGGTCACCTTCTTCCCCATCGCCCAGCGTGGGTGTTTCAGGGCGGCCTCGGGGGTCGCCCTCTTCAGCTCCTCGCCCGTGGCCCTGAGAAACGGCCCGCCCGACGCGGTCAGGATGAGGCGACGGACATCCTTGAGCGTTCCCGCCGCCAGGCACTGGAGGAGGGCGCTGTGCTCGCTGTCCACGGGGATGACCTCCGCCCCGTGCAGGCGCGCCTCGCGCATCACTATCTCCCCCGCGCACACGAGCACTTCCTTGTTTGCGAGGGCGACGCGCTTACCCGCCCGGACCGCCTCGATCGTCGGCACGAGCCCCGCGGCCCCGACCATCGCCGAAACCACCAGATCGGCATCGGGCATCGCCGCGAGCCGGCGCATTCCCTCCTCCCCCGCCCAGACCTCGGTCGTTCGCCCCACGAGCCCGCGCAACTCCGCGGATTTCGCCTCGTCCGCCACGGCGACCGCCCGCGGGCGATGGCGCTCGATCTGGGAACGAAGCGCGGCGACGCTGCTGCGGGCGCCGAGGCCGATGACCGAAAGCTCGCCGGGAAAGGCGGAGGCAACCGCGAGGGTGCTCACCCCTATGGAACCGGTGGAACCGAGTATGACGATCCGTTTCATCTCGTGAAATACAGGTACAGGTAGAGGATGGGGAGCGTGAGGAGAAGGCTGTCGATCACGTCGAGGACACCGCCGATCCCGGGGATGAAGCCGCCGGAATCCTTGAGCGCTGCGTCGCGCTTCAGCATCGACTCGGCAAGGTCGCCGATCTGGCCGATCACGCTCAAGACCGCCCCCAGTGCGAGGGCCGAGGCGGCGGGAATCCCGCACGGGAACCAGCGCCAGACAATGAGACCGGCGATCATACCCCCCGCCAGATTCCCGATCGCCCCCTCCCATGTCTTTCCCGGGCTGATCCGCGGGATGAGCTTGTGCCTCCCGAAAAAGCTTCCCACCACGTAGGCGAGCATGTCGCCCCCCTTTACGATGAGGAAGAGCGCGAACACAAACGCCCTGCCGTTGCGGCCGGGAAAGTACACCACCTTGTAGATGAACGACCAGAGCCAGCCGACGTAGATGAGGCCGGAGAGGACGCCGGCAATATTGGTCAGCGCCCCTCCCGATTCACGGCTGAACGCCTGGAGGACAAAAAGGCCGGTCACAAGCACCGCCATGACGGCATACTCGATCCCGTCGCCCTTTGCGCGCGTCCCACTCGGGCTGCTTGGCGCACACGGCGGCCGGTCCGCGATGGAAATACACCGAGAGTATCAGAAGCGTTATCAGGACGATGGCGCTGATAACCCGTTTCGCAAACACGATTCACCTCACTGCCGCCCCTGCCGGGCGGGATTCGCGGAGCTGCACCCGAAGCGGCGCTCCCGTGTCTGATAGTCGAGGAGCGCCTGCACAAATTCTGCGCGCCTGAACTCCGGCCAGTAGACCGGGGTCACATAGAGCTCGGCATAGGAAATCTGCCAGAGGAGGAAGTTGCTTAACCGCATCTCCCCGCTCGTTCTGATCAGCAGATCCGGGTCGGGGATGCCCGCGGTATTGAGATGCGCGCTGATCATCTCCTCATCGACATCCTCCGCCCTCAGCTCGCCGCGGGCGCTCTTCAGGCAGAGGGCGCGGACCGCGTCGGTGATCTCGCTTCTTCCGCCGTAGTTGAGCGCGAGGATGAGCGTGAGCCCCGTGTTTCCGGCGGTGCGCGCGATGACGCCCCCGAGCGCCGCGCGCGCCTCCCGCGGCAGGCCGTCGATGCGCCCGATGGCGCGAAGCCGCACGCCGTTTTTCTGCAGCCCCGCCTCCTCGCGGGAGAGAAAGGTGGCGAGCAAACGCATCAGCGCCGACACCTCGCGCGTGGGGCGCTTCCAGTTATCCACGGAAAAGGCGTAGAGCGTGAGGTATCGCACGCCGAGCTCGCCGGCCGAACGGACGATCTCCCTGATCGACTCGGCCCCGGCCCGGTGTCCCCTGATGCGGGAGAATCCGCGCTCGGCGGCCCAGCGGCCGTTGCCGTCCATGATGATCGCGACGTGCCGCGGAGGATGCGATGCCGCGCGTCGCTCATCGGGTGTCAGTGTGCTGTCCATGCGGCGCCCTTCAGGCGATCTTTTTCGCCCGCTCCACACGCTCCATCAACGGCGCGCCGTCCCCCCGGACCGTCTCCTCGGTGATCGTGATCCGCGCGAGCCCCGTCTCCGAAGGGACCTCATACATGATGTCGAGCATCAGCTCCTCCAGCATCAGGCGGAGCGCCCTGGCCCCGGTCCCCTTGCGAATCGCCCGCCGGGCAAGCTCGCGCAGCGCATCCGGGGTGAAGTCGAGCTCGACCCC
>JAPLCY010000221.1 GCA_026391995.1 Candidatus Auribacterota bacterium | reverse complement strand
CCAGGATGGCGCGCAGGCCGTGATAGAGAGGAAGGCGGACCCGGAGAGGGGCGATCTCTACCGGTATATCCCCGCGGAGAATATCAGCGGTACTTCTGACGGGACTATCTCCTTCGAGGGGACGGACGGGGATGACCCGTGTGGATATCTCGATGCCGGCGCATCCCCCGCATTTTTGAAAGAATACCACACGGAGTGGGAATGGCTGGAGTGGGGGAAATACCAGCGCTATCCCGATGCCGTGGTCGGGATCGCGAACCAGATGTTCTGGGACGGGCAGATGGCGGCGAGGGAAAACCGCTACTCGCCGGATATGGTGCTCTGCGCGAATGCCGGGTGGTCATTTGAGAAGGCGCAGAATCCCGCGGGGGGCCATGGCTACCTGTATTATGAGTCCACCCACATCCCGCTCCTGGTCACCGGGCCGAATGTGCGCAAGGGGATCATGATCAGCGACGCGGTCAGAACGGCTGACATCGTGCCCACGGTTCTTTCTCTCCTGGGAATAAACTCCGGCGGGAAGCAGCTTGACGGGATGCCGATAAAGGGATTCCTCAAGAGAGAGGGTGAACCGGATATGCCGTCGGGGGGGGGATCGGCGAACGCCCTTCTCGCGCGGCTCCCGCGCGAAGAGGCCGTCACGGACTCCGCGGATATCATCTCCCTCTACGAGCGTCGGAGGGGCGAGAAAAAGCCGGCGTTCCTCGCCACCGACGAGCGGTACCAAGGGCACAATCTGGAAAGTCCGGGCGACATCCACGTTATCAGCGCCAACGTGCTGGGCCTGCTCAACCGCGAGGTGTTTGACGATGTCGATAATCTCTTCGACCTGGCCTACCCGGGGGACAGGAAGAAGCCATTAAGTTCAGGCATCGGAGCCCTGGGCGCCGGGTATGACAAGATCCCCAATATTTACCCCAAGGAGCGTGTCGGAGAATTGATGCATGCGCTCCAGATCAAGGAGCTCACCTGGGGAGACGCCCCCTCCATTATCCTCATGAGCCCGACCGGGGCGGCGGGGCGCGGCGCCATCTTCAGGGGGACGCTCATCATCACGTGGCTGGAGCACATATTCTCCGACATGGACTACGCGATGCTCTATCCGGTGCGCGACAGGAATATCCGGGTCGTGAGCAATGTTAACTACCTCCTCGAGGGCGTTCGCATCTCCCTCGAAAAGATCTCCTGGGGTCTCACCCACTACGTGGGGAAAGCGTTGTACGACGGCATTTACCATGTGGAAAAGTTTGACGAGAAAATCGTGCGCGGCGAAAAGGGGCAGTAATACATTTGATCGATTTCATTGTCGGCTACCTGATCTTCCTGTTTGTCCTCACCGTGCATGAGTGTGCGCATGCATGGATGGCCGACCGCTGCGGGGACTCCACGGCGCGGCTGCTCGGGAGAATGACGCTCGATCCCCGCCCACACATCGACCTCTTCGGCACGGTGTTCATTCCCCTCTCCCCGGTTATTTTCGCCATGGGTGACGCTGGGGGCTCGGTCCTCGCGCGCATTAACTTCATGGGATGGGCGAAGCCGGTCCCCGTCAATCCCTTGCGCGTCAGGCCCTGGAGGATCGGGAATATACTCATCAGCCTCGCGGGGTGTCTCTCGGGGTTCCTCCTGGCCCTCGTCGCGGCGCTGTTCATAAAAGGGATGCAATTCATTTTTACCCCGCAATTCCTTTCCCACCTGCCCCTCACCGACATGCTCCTCAGGATCGGCGGCATCGCCATATGGCTCAGCCTCTTCAACCTGCTCCCCGTCCCGCCGCTCGACGGTTACCACATTGCGGCGCATCTCTTCAGGCTTGACCGCTGGGGAGGGGCGGCCGCCCTTGAATCGTTCGGGCCCTGGCTGCTCCTGATGCTCATCAACACCCCCCTCCCGTACGCGATACTCTCGCCGATGCGCGGCGCGGTGATGAATCTTTTGTTCGGCTGGTGATATCAGGCCATACGTAAGTTAGTGATAGAGATAAGAGTGTGTACTTTCCCTCTATCGCCGTAGCGCACACTTAAGTGTGCGCTACAGGTGTTACAAAAGTACACACTCTTGTATGCAGCATCCGTAAGTTCGATCGGTCAAATTCTGATTCACTTGTACTCCCGGTGTGATATTATAGTGGCGTATACATGCTGCAATTTTTCTTGCCGTGTACCCTTCACTTGTGTCGGGGCGTAGCGCAGTCTGGCAAGCGCGCTTGCTTGGGGTGCAAGAGGTCCCGGGTTCGAATCCCGGCGCCCCGACCATTACTACGGCAACAACAGTCGCTGGTCATTAGTCACTGGATAAAAGAAGAAGCAGCCGGCACAGCAACAATAGTCGCTGGTCGTTAGTCTCTGAACAAAGGCGGTGATATGGCAACGCACATGACCAAGAAAAAAGTGAGGTCTCTCCACGCGCTCGCGCACCAGGTGTCCCTCAAGGAACGCCGGCGCTTCATACGGCACCCCCTCTGCTTCCCGTTGAAGTATCATCTCCTCAAGCACATGGGGACGGCATCGTCCAAGGATGGGGTATCCACCACCATCAATGTCAGCATCGGCGGCCTTCTCTTCGCGGCCAAGAGGCCAGTGCCTGAGGGCAGCATGATCCTCATCCGCATGCCGTTCGAGAACAGGATCTTCAATATCAAGGCCAAGGTGGTGCACTGCGACAGGAACCCGGAGAAAAAAATATACAATATCGGCGTCTGCTTCTTCCGCCTCCATGACGCCTTCAAAGTCAAGCTGATCGAACAGCTCTACCTCATCAGCGAATTCCGCGACCTCAAGACCATCCAGCTCGGCAAGGAGGTCTCCCTGAACGAGGCATCCCGGGAGTGGATCCGCCGCTACTCGTACCGGTTCAGCAGACTCTACTGGTAGGCCCCCTGGAATACTCAACACCGTTCAGCAGGATATATTTTTGAGATCACGCGCACGTACGGGCACGGCAAGAATTACTACCTGGAACCACCTCTCCGGGAAAGAATACCTCCTGGACGTTCGTTCACCCGCGGAATTCAAGAAGGG
Source organism: Candidatus Auribacterota bacterium (assembly GCA_026391995.1). GTDB lineage: Bacteria > Auribacterota > Tritonobacteria > UBA1439 > UBA1439 > JAPLCW01. The sequence continues at coordinate 821 of JAPLCY010000221.1, read as the reverse complement.
ATCGGTACCCGGCGCGGTGAATATCCCCCTTGACGAGTTGCAGCGGCGTATTGCGGAAATCCCGGCGGAGGGGGCGATTGCAATATTCTGCCTCACGGGCACACGATCGTGCAAGGCATGCGGCATCCTTCTGCAGAATGGCTTCACCGCGTATAATGTATCCGGCGGATACACTTTGTATCGCCGGATGAAAGAAGCGGGTATGCTGGATTACTAACCCTCGGGAAAACAACCATGGCAGATCCCCTGCGGAGCTACCGCGCGCTTAAGAAATGGATCGATTCGACCGGGTGTTTCAATGATATCCGCCTCGTGTATCATGGCCTCGGGCCCCTCGGCGCGCACATGTTCAAACACTTTATTCCCGTATCGGCGATTGCCTCCGCGTATTATGGCGACGAGGTGTCGCGCTACATGGAGGCGGAGTGGGGGACGAAGATATTTTCCTACGAAAAAATGAACCGCGTGCGCGTCAATGACTGCCGGGATTATTACAGCAACTTCTTTCACGATCACGGGCCGGCACTGGTCGCGGCGATTGAGGCACGGGGCGGCGAGGCATGCCTCGCGCCGTTCGCCCCCTCCAACGCGATCCACGAGTTCATCTTCACTTCTGCCCCCTCCTGGCGCCTTCTCACGAATCTCAAGATCGCCCAGGATTACTTTGAGTTCAAATCGCGCCTCGCCATGGAGGCGGCGAGGATCGGGATCCCCATGCCGCCGGCGAGCCGGGTAATGAGCTTCGAATCGCTCGACTACCGGCGTCTCGCCGACAGTTACGAGGGGGGCTTCGTCATCCAGACGCCGCTCTCGCAGGCGGG
>JAPLCY010000217.1 GCA_026391995.1 Candidatus Auribacterota bacterium | reverse complement strand
CGAATGCGTATCACCTCCTCAGTGAAATTTCCTCAGTAATATTTTACCAATTATATCAGCCCGCCGCACACTCAGACAAGGCTAATCTCTGCCTGAATCCCGCGGATGAATTCCTCCAGCGGCTGGGCACCCTTGTCCCCGTCAGACCGAGAGCGCACGGCAACGGCTCCCGCCTCCTCCTCCCGCCCCCCCACGACAAGCATGTAGGGGATCTTCTGGAGCTGCGCATCCCTGATTTTGAGCCCCATCTTCTCATTCCGGCGATCGATCTCGGCGCGTATACCGGCATCGCGCAGGGCGCGGTGAACCTTCTCCGCGTAGGCCATGAACTTCTCCGACACGGGGATGACGACTGCCTGCACCGGCGCGAGCCAGAGTGGGAACGCCCCCTTGTAGTGCTCGATGAGCGTCCCGACAAACCTCTCCAAGGACCCGAAGAGGGCCCGGTGGACCATTACCACCTCGTGCTTCCTGTTATCGGGCCCCACGTAGGTGGCGCCGAATCGCCCGGGGAGATTGAAGTCGAACTGCACGGTGGAACATTGCCACTTGCGGCCGAGGGCGTCAAGAAGCTTGATGTCGATCTTGGGGCCGTAGAAAACGGCCTCCCCCTCCATCCTCCGGTAGGCGAGCTTTTTCGCATCGAGGGCCTCGACGAGCACCCGTTCCGCCCGATCCCAGGCCTCGGGGGAGCCGGCATATTCCTTGGGTGTGCGCGGGTCGCGGACACTGAGGTCTATCTCATACTCCCTGAAGCCGAACCTGCCCAGCACCTCCATGACGAGATCGAGCACCCCCGCGATTTCTTCCGGGAGCTGCTCCGGCGTGCAAAAGATATGGGCGTCATCCTGGGTGAAGCCTCGCACGCGGAGCATCCCGTGGAGAACGCCGGAGCGCTCGTAGCGGTAGACCGTTCCCATCTCGGCGTAGCGTATGGGGAGGTCGCGGTAGCTTCGTGTGCCGGACTTGAATATCAGTATGTGGCCCGGGCAGTTCATGGGCTTCAGGACATACTCCTCACCCTCGACCTTGAGCGTATACATATGATCCCGGTAAAACTGGTAATGGCCTGAGGTGTGCCAGAGCCTGGCATGGGCGATGTGAGGTGTCGAGATGAGCTGATAGCCGCGCTTAAGGTGCATCTCCTCCCAGTACGACTGGATCACCCGGCGCAGCATGACCCCGCGCGGGTGCCAGTAGACGAGCCCGGCCCCCGCTTCCTCGTACATATTGAAGAGGTCAAGGTCGCGGCTTGAACGCCCTGATTTGCCCGGTACTTTCGAGGTGGGGGCCGCGGCAGAGATCGATGAACTCCCCGTCCCGGTAGACGCTCACCGTCGGGTCGGTGAGCTCTTCGAGGATATCAACCTTGTAGCGCTCGCCCTGCGACTTGAAAAACTCGATCGCCTTATGGCGGTCCATCTCCTCGCGGACAAAGGGGTGATTTTCCCGTACGACTTTCCGCATCTCGCCCTCGATCTTTTCCAGATGATCGAGAGCGAGCGGCTCGTCCAGCTCGAAATCATAATAGAAGCCGTCCGCGATCGCGGGCCCTATCGCCAGTTTCGCCCCGGGGAAGAGGCGCCGCACCGCCTGCGCCATCACATGCGATGTCGAATGGCGAAAGGTCTCAAGCCCCTGCTCTGTCGAGAAATCAATGGGTTCCATGGGATTACATCCGTGTGAACAGCACTAACCTTCACTGTGAGCGCATAGGATAACACAACCCTCACTCGTGTCGCAAACCCTTTCGATACAGCAGCACGCCGCCCCTTGAAGGTGACAACGACGCCGCACACACATCTCGATTTGACTACGCTCTGCGAATAGTGTATTCTGGTGTACCGCATGAAGATGCGAGTGTTTACCACAGCCTCCGGTATCGCCCTTCTCGCCACGGGATGCGCGGGGCCGCAGTACTACACCCTCCAGGGGCCACCCGCCCACCCGGTGAGCCTGAAGGCGGTCACCTTCGAGCGCACGGTCAAAAATAATGACTGGAAGGCGCTCGCCGATGTGTCCGCCGATCGCGCAGGCAACGTCTACATACTGGACGCCGCGACGCACCAGGTCGCGGTCTACAGCCCTCAGGGCGCGCCGCTTGCCACGATCGGCGAATCCGGTTTCTGGAAAAAAACATTCCCCCGCCCCTCGAGCGTCGCCCTCGATACGGAGGGACGCATCTTCGTGGCCGACGCCAAGAGCGACACGGTGCAGGTCTTCGACCGAACCGGCGCCTTCAGCATGAAAATCGGACAGAGGGGCGTCGCGCCGGGCAATTTCAAGAAGCCCACCGGACTCGATCTCGACGCCGCCCGAAACCTCTACGTGGTCGACCAGGGGAATATGCGCGTGCAGAAGTTCGATCCTCGCGGGATATTTGTCACGCAGATCGCATCGGGCCAGAAACCTATCGAGAAGATCAACATCGCGGGAACCGCGGGGCCGATCAAGTACATCGCATGGCCGCAGTTCAAGCTGCTGCGCGACATAGCCGCCGGGAGCCCCTACGGCATCATCTACGTCCTCGACGAGGGCGTCTGCGTGGTGCACGCCTACAGCAGTGAGGGGGCCTACCTCTTCAGCTTCGGGGGGCGGGGCGCGCGGAGCGGGAAGTTCCAGAAACCGACCGGCATCGCGGTCGGCGCCATGGGCGTCGTCTGCGTGGCTGATGAGAAGCGGAACGACATGCAATTCTTCGACCCTGAGGGGCGCTTCCTCTTGAGCGTCGGGGGCAGGGGCAAGGGTTTCGGCCAGTTCGAGGCGCCGCAGGGAGTCGGGGCCACGCCCGAGGGGAAGTTTTACGTCACCGACCGTGGAAACCGGCGGGTGCAGATATTCAGCTGCGCCGTACCCTCCTCACGGCCGGCGGGGACCATGGTAAAGCTTGACAAGCCCATACGCGTCGCCATCTTCGACTTCAAGAACAATAACCCGGGGGCCCAGGCGCGCGGCTACGGCGAGGCGATTTCAGAGATGTTCATCACCGCGTTTGCGGCGCGGCCGAACTTCGAGGTCATTGAACGAAAACAGTTAAAAAAGGTGCTCGATGAGATCTACCTCGACCAGTCAGGCGTCGTGGAGACCGAGACGGCCAAGAAGGTCGGCAAGGTCCTCGGCATCGACGTGGCGCTGGCGGGGGGGGTCGCCGCGTTCACCAGCTCGATCCAGGTCGATCTCAGGCTCCTCGATGTCGAGACGGGGAAGGTGATCCTCGCCGATTCATTCGAGGCGTCGAGCGAGCTTCAGATCCGGTCCCTCGTCAACCGCGAAGTCATACGGCTCGAGAACAGCTACATCGTGCGTTTCTATCCCCCCGGTCCGCCGACGGACCTCTGCGGTGACGGTGGTGTGCGCGAGTGCTCCATCACCTGGCGCGCTAACGACGAGCCGGATGTGAAGGAGTACCGGGTGTATCGCGCCACGTCGCCATCGGGGCCGTTCACCCCCGTCGCAAAGGTAAAAAAGCCGGAGTGGACCGACCACGACCTCACCGATGGCACTGAGTACTACTACGCCCTCGCAGCCGTCGACACGGCGGGGCTCGAGTCCAAGCGGAGCGAACCGTTCAGCGTGAAGACGCGCGGCAAGCCGGTGCTCGGCCGGATGCCGGTCCGGCCCCAGGTTTCGGTTAAGCGCTCCTCGTTCTCCTGGCAGGAGAATGAGGAAAATGTGACGGGCTACGTGGTCTACAGATCCTCGTCGTCCGGCGGCGAGTACAGCCGCGCCGGAGAGAGCCGCACCCCGCAGTTCTCAGAGGGCGGTTTCGGCAGCGGAGAGACGTACTACTACAAGGTCGCGAAGAAGTACCGGAACGGCCTCGAGAGCGAGCCGACTGAGCCTTTCCCGGTATCGACCAAGCCGATCCCCTCGGTTCCGAAACAGATCGTCGCGCAGGGGGGGCTCGCCCGCAGGGTGGAACTCTCGTGGGCAAATCCCGTGGAGAGCGACATACGCGAGTTCATCGTCTGTCGGAGCGACACGAAAGACGGGGAATACAAGAAAATCGCCTCGGTCCCTCTGGGCTGGATTTCAAGCCCCAGCAATACGGACGCCAAACTGTCCGACAACACCACCTACTATTACAAGGTCAAGGCCATCGACAAGGACAACCTCGAGAGCCCCTTGAGTGAACCGCTCAAGGCCACCACCAAACCCCGTCCCTCGACGCCGCAGGGGGTCGGGGCCGCGGGAGGCAAGGCCCGAAGCGTTCCGCTGACATGGAACCGGAACCCGGAAAACGACATCAGAAAATATGCCCTCCATGCGGCGGAAAAGGAGAATGGCCCGTTCCGCGAGCTGACCCAGGTGAGCGACAACTCGTTCACCCACACAGGCCTCAAGGACCTCACCTCCTACCACTATAAGGTCAGGGCCATTGACCGCGACGGACTCGTGAGCGACTTTTCCACGATTGCCTCTGCCACCACGAAGCCCCGCCCCGCCGCTCCCCAGGGACTCGTAGCGGCCTCAGGCATGGTGAAGAGCGCACGGCTCTCATGGACGGCGAACCTCGAGAAGGATATCGTGCGGTATATCGTATCGCGCGCGCCGGGAGGCAGGGGCTCCCTCAAGGACGTCGGGAGCGCGGCTGCCACGAGCCACCTTGACGCCGGACTTGAGGACGGCGCCGCCTACCGCTATGCCGTGCGGGCCTGTGACGCGGATGGCCTCGAGAGCGACTCATCGGCCCCGGCGGAGGCAAAGGCCAAGCCCCGCCCCGTGCGTCCCTCGGGCCTCGCGGCGGAAAAGGCGGCGGGGAAGATCCTGATGCGCTGGCAGGCGAATCCCGAAAAGGATATCGCCGGCTACGAGGTCTTCCGGAGCACCTCGTGGGATCTGTTCGGTGGGAAGAAGATCGGACAGGCCGACGGTATCGCCTTCGAGGACACGGGCGTGAAGCCGGGCACCAACTACACCTACTGGATTACCGCGATCGATACCGCCGGTCTCCGCAGCGATCAATCCAAGACAATCTCCGTTCAGACGCCGCAATAACGGTCACCGGTCACTGCGCGCGCGAAGATCATACAACAGGTAGATGCCCCCCTGGCTCTCGCCCGGAAGGGGTACGAACCGCTTCACGAGCCTGCCCCTCCCGGCAAGCCGCCGATAAAACCGGCCCATGAAACGGAACCGCCCAGGCAATTTCCCCGGGTCCCCGAAGCGCACCGATCCATACTCGCTCACCAGGACACAGTCATAGCGATCGAGATCTCCCATCTGCGACGCCATGAATTCAGGCGTCAGCCACTCCTCCTCGTACCCCTTACCGCTCCCCTCCATGTAAAAACCGCGCGGGAATCGTATCCAGGTTATGTCAAGCCCGCCTCGCATACGCACCGCCCGGCGCTGCAGATCAAAAAAGTGTTCCGTCTCATCACGATAGCCATAACCCCGCCGTGGCGCTGCGACCTTGAGCTGCTGCTCGCGCACGATACTCGCCTCCGAGAGAGCGAGCGGGATCGGCTCGGCAAAAATCCTCGTGCCCCTGGGGAGATTGGCCTCGATCCATGCGGCGGCGATTGCGGCGGTGTCCGGCAACACC
>JAPLCY010000254.1 GCA_026391995.1 Candidatus Auribacterota bacterium | reverse complement strand
CGTGCTGGTGATTTCGGCTTTCTCAACCAGAAAGCGGATTATCGTGCCGGTTATCTGGATAATTTGATCCCTGTCACTGTCCATATGGATTTATATTATATTATTTTATCTGATCATATACTTTTGTTGCAATATCCCCAGCAAGGTGCTCACCGCAAAGTACAGATTGAGCCCCGCCGGCATATTATAGAATATAACGCCGAACATAACCGGTGTCAAGTACGCCATCATCTTCTGTGATTGCTGCTGTTCGGGGCTTGATGCCATCCCCCCGGTCGGGGTCATCTTCTGCTGGATGTAAAATACTACCAACATCAGGATAGGCAGGACATTGAGTAAAAGATACGGTTTCCCGTTTATGATCCTGCCAACAAAGGGCAGCGTATATTCACCGGTGCCAATCATCCAGAGGGCGTCCGGTTCGGAAAGATCCTTCATCCAGAGACAAAATGGCGCGCCCCACAGCTCCACCGCGTTTTGAAGCACCCTGAAGAAGGCTATAAGAATAGGCATCTGTATAAGGAGCGGCAGGCAGCCCCCCGCCGGATTCACCCCGTGCTCCTTGTATATCTTCATCATCTCTTCCTGCTTCCGCTTGGGATCGTCCTTGTGTTTCTCCTGGAGCGCGGCAATCTTAGGCTGAAGCTTCTGCATCTCCTTCATCGATCGGAAACTCTTCTGATTGAGGGGATAGAGGATTATCCTGATAATAATAGTGAGCAATATGATAGCCACCCCATAATTACCGCAGATAGAGTAGAGGACATTGAGCCCCTTAAGGATCCATTTCCCGAGGAAGCCGAACCACCCGAAGTCAATGACACCCGCGGCGCCGAACGCCTCTAATGCACTATACTCCTTGGGGCCCATGTAGATGCGTATATTTAGAGTCCGTGTTTCTCCCGCTTTCAGAATCATGGAGGGAATTAAAAGAGAGGCCTCGAGCGCATCAGGTCCGTTTTTCATCCTGACCTTCCCAGCTGAGTATCCCGCGGCAGGGGTATCAGGCCGGAGTACTATGGCAAAGAATTGATTTCTCAACGCGAGCCACTTTATTCCCACTCTCTCTTCTTTTTCAGCGCGAAGCCTGCTTGCCGCTACCCTCTTTATTCTCCCCTGGTCATCCATATAGTCAAGCCCAAGGAAACTATCCTTCTCAGATTGCGTAAGCGCTGCCACAGCTCCGGCACTGATCCTAAGAGAGTCATTTATAGGTAGATCAGCGCTGCCGATATTTTTCAGCTCAAATCTTCCGGCGAGAGTAAATCCTTGGGGGGAAATAGAATATGACTTTGTTATCTGTATATCCCCGAAATTCTTCCTGTAGGAGACTTCGCCTGCCCCTGCCTGTCCCTGGATCTGCTCATATAAGCCGTAAGGGTCTATCTCAGGCTGTCCCGAGTGCTTTATCGCAAGAGGTTGCGCTGGTGGGTATAATGGCTTCGCAATATCGATGGAGCTTTTCTTGATGATCTCCGATTTCCTTAGAGTGGCGCTCGCTATGCATCCCCCGCGCTCGCTGAATGTTATATCCATAGCGCTATTCGAGGCTGTGGATAACTTCCCTTCAGGCGGCACAACAGCCACTTCAGGTATTTTCGTGACTGATTCTTTTTTCATGCTGTTTTTTTCACTATCGCGCGTACTTGGCACGGTCATTTCTTCCTTGCCCACATCAGGTGAGGCAATTTTCTTTTGAGGTGGCGCAAAGAAGTAGCTATAGCTGAGAATGACCGTCATCGAGAGCAACAGCGCGAGCATCGTTTTCCTGTCCATCAGTCTGACTCCTTATGAAAATGCGTCGTGGATGCCCCAGCATCGTGTTCTTTTTGCCCGGGGAAGGGCACGGGATCATAACCCCCGTGAAATAACGGATTGCACCTCAAAAATCTAAAGACTGCAAGAAAGATGCCGGAGCATGCGCCATGAATCCGGATCGCCTCCCGCGCGTACGCCGAGCATGAAGGCCGATAGCGGCAATTCACTCCAAGCAATGGCGAAAAAAAGCGTTGATAGACGCAAATCATCATATCAATAGGAATAGTCAGCGCTAATCCTGCCTTACGCATGAGATTATTGTGAGACAACATGAGCCACCCCGAGGTTACGTGCGTGGAACGGTTCCAGGCGGGCGAATAATTATGAATGCGGTCCGGACGTGACTGCTTTTCCAGAATGCTCTTTCATACATCCTGCCCGGGAACAAATTGAGAGATATTCTAACACATTCTCCGTGAATGTGTTACGTACTATGCGCGTGCGGGGCATCGCCACGATTCCGTACCCCTCTTTCAACAGCGCCCGGTTCATCCTGAATATCTCCCGCAAAATCCTCTTTGCCCTGTTACGTGTGACCGCCGCTCCTATCTTTTTCCCTGCGGCCACGCCGAATTTCAGTCCGTGGGGATTTTCTTTGATAAAAAGCACCATTGATGCGCCGACATATTTCCTGCCACTATCGATGACTTCTTTGAAAGCCGTGTGACCGGTTAGTCTTGCAGCCCTGGAAAAAGCGTACTGTTTCGACATACATACCCGCAGCGGCGCCGTTCCTGTGCGCGCCTCAAGGCGTGAGTCTCTTGCGTCCCTTCTTCCTTCTCCTGCTCAGCACCGCCCTGCCTCCCTTGGTGCGCTTCCGCTTGAGGAAACCGTGCATCCTGCTTTTCCAGCGTTTTGACGGCTGATACGTTCTCTTCATTATCTCATCCCCCTGTTTCTTTCACCTTTTCCAGTGAAATTATAGCGTCTATCGAGAGGAAGTCAAGGCGCATCGGCTTTGATACGCCTTTATAAGGCCTTCTTTGGCCCTTTCTGATTTAACGAACAAATATTCGCTTGTGCGCCTATCTTCTCTTTGTTAGTCTATGCCGTGTAGGCGGGGTGATAGAGGCTGTGGATAACTTGTTGATAACTGCATCAGCTGTAGAGGCCCAACTGGTTCTCAACGCTCAATTTTTTACCTCCCGAAGATAATTGAACCGTTTCCTGGAGAAAGCGGTATTCTTTTGTGCGAGAGAATGTTACGTTATAATACATCCGGATATTTTTGCTTCACACACGGTCTTTGATTCTCTATACTATGTGCCCGGAGGTTCATTTGACACATACGGCTCAGTCGTTGTGGAAGACGGTTCTTGACCATGTTTCAAAGAATATCCCGCGGGATACGGTCCAGGCGATGCTCGATCCTGTGCGGCCAAAGGGTATTGAGGGGGGTTCTCTCACCGTTGAGGTCCCCAACAGGCTTTTCAGCGACTGGATAGGCAAAAACTGCAAGGAATCCATAGAAGAGCGCGCCAGCTATGTGCTCAGGCGGCCGGTCAGTCTCAAGATTATCTATACCCGGGAGGAAGCCCAACTCGAGTTGCCCGTGAATGATGATTCGTCGTCGGCTCCTCGAACCAGTTCGCGCATGCCGCCGCCCGCGCGGTCGCCGAGATCCCCTCGAAGTCCTACAACCCTCTCTTCATCTACGGCGGCGTGGGGCTCGGCAAGACCCACCTCATGCAGGCGATTGGGCACTATATTCTGGATAAGTTCAGAGACGCCAATGTTTTGTACATATCGAGCGAAAAGTTCACCAACCAGCTTATCGATGCCATCCAGAACCGGACCACGATCAAATTCAGGAACAAATATAGGAATGTGGATATTCTGCTCATCGACGACGTCCACTTCCTCGGAGGCAAGGAGCAGACCCAGGTGGAGTTCTTCCACACGTTCAATACGTTGTATGACGCCCACAAGCAGATCGTTCTTTCGAGCGACCGCCCGCCGAAGGAGATCGCCAACCTCGAGGACCGGCTCGTCTCGCGTTTCGAGTGGGGGCTGGTGACCGACCTGCAGGTGCCGGATGTCGAAACTAGGGTCGCCATCCTCCGGAAGAAGGCGGAGCAGGAGAAGGTGTCCCTGCCGGACGACGTCATCTTCTACGTCGCCTCGCAGATCAAATCAAACGTGCGCAAGCTCGAGGGGGCTCTCAGCCGCCTGACGGCGTATGCCGCCCTTATGAAGACCCCGATGAATCTCGAAGTGGCTGAAGCGATCCTGGCGGATATGATCACTACGGAGGGGGCAAAATCGGTCAGCGTCGACACAATCCAGAAAAGGGTTGCTGAGTATTTCGATATACGGGTGTCGGATATGATGAGCAAAAAGCGGCCGCGGGCGATCGCCTATCCGCGGCAGATCGCGATGTATCTATCAAGGACGCTCGTCGGTTCATCGTTGCCGGAGATAGGTGAGTTGTTCGGTGGAAGGGATCATACAACCGTACTGCACGCGATACGGACGATAAAAAACCGCCTTGTTTCGGACGATGGTCTCAAAAAAATTGTCGGTTATCTTCAGCGGCAGCTCAAGGATTGAAGGTGTTGAATACGGTGTGGACAAGCTGTGGATAACCACCGACCGGTACCCGGTCTTATTTCCGGCCTGGTAAGAGCCTGTTCGCCCACAGGTTATGCACATCTTATTAACAACGACAGCTGGTGAAAATGTTGCGCATGGGTAAGTCGTATTATATTGCACGGGAAGATAAAGCGATTGTGAACGGAGGAATGGGCGCTGGTTTCAGACTGGATTTCAGGCTTTTTCACATTACTACTACTACTACCTTTTTAAAGATTCTATATAAAGATATTAAAAGAGAAGTGAATAACCGGAGAATGGAGGTGTCATGAAACTCAAATGTCAGCGGGATGAAATATTGAGCGGTATCCAGGCGGTTCAGAGTATTGTGAGCACCAAAGGAACACTCCCCATACTGTCAAATGTATTGCTCGAGGCAGTTGGAGATGAGCTCATTCTTACCACCACCGATCTCGAGGTGGGAATGCGCACGCGGGTTAAGGCCAAGGTGTCCGCAAAGGGAGCGATCACCATTCCCGCGAAACGCCTCTTTGCCATCCTGCGCGAACTGCCGGTGAGCGAGGTGGTCATGGAGTCGGACGGCAAGAAGGAAATGGTCATCAGGTACGATTCGTCGTACTTCAAGGTGCTCGGGCTCCCCAAGGACGATTTCCCGCCATTTCCGGATTTCCAGAAGAACCGCGCCCTCAAGATTGCCCAGGCCCCGTTTGCCGACCTGATCAGGAAAACGCACTACGCTGTTTCCACGGACGAAAGCCGGTATGTCCTGAACGGCCTCTATCTCATTTTTGGCAAGGGCAAGATCACCGGCGTCGCTACCGACGGGCGGCGGCTCGCCCATTGCGAGATGGCCTCGCCAGTCCCCGACGGAATCGACCGGGGGATCATCGTCCCCAGCAAGGCGGTCATGGAGCTGGGGAGAATGCTCACTGGCACGGAGGGGGATATGGAGATCTTCCTCGGCGAGAACCAGGTCGCGTTCAACAAAGGTGATTGTACCCTGGTGACAAGGCTTATCGAAGGGCATTTTCCGAACTACCAGCAGGTCATACCCCAGAAGGCGACAATCAAGCTCCAGCTCGACCGGGCGGAGCTGCTCGCGGCGGTGCGGCGCGTCGGCCTGCTCACGAGCGAGCAGGCGAACTCGGTCAAACTGGCCCTGAAGAAGAACAGGATTATCATCAGCAGCAACACGCCTGATGTAGGAGAGGCGCGCGAGGAGCTGGTGATATCCTACGCGGGCGAAGAGGTGACGATCGCTTTCAATCCTCAGTACATGCTCGATGCGTTGAAGAACCTCGAGGAGAAGGAGATAGCGCTTGAGGTCACCGACGGTCTCAACCCCGGGGTGATCAGGAGCGGAAAGTCGTTCCTCTACGTGATCATGCCCATACGCATCGCGTGAGGCCCGGTTCCGGGAGGTGATATGGCCGGGGAGACGATGCGCATCGGAGACGTCCTCGACACCCTGCTGCGCAAACTTGGCCTTGATAAGAAGGCGCGGGACGCGCGCATTGTCCAGGAGTGGGAGCGGATCGTCGGCCCGACGATCGCGCGGCACAGCGCGCCGGCGGGGATGAGGGGGAAGATCCTGATCGTCAATGTGGACTCCTCGGTCTGGCTCGCGGAGCTGAGCAGGTTTTTCAAGGAGAAGATACTCGCCGCGGTGCGCGCTGAGCTCGGCGAGGAACGGATACAGGATATCAGGTTCAGGATAGGGGAGCTCAAGGAGTCATAATGCCCAAGTATGATGCGAGAACTATAACCGTCCTCGACGGTATCGAGGCGGTCCGCAAGCGCCCGGCAATGTATATCGGCGACACCGGCGTGCGCGGGTTGCACCAACTGGTCTACGAGGTGGTGGACAACTCCATCGATGAGGCGATGGCCGGGTACTGCACGCGGATCGACGTCATCGTCCACGTCGAGGGATCGGTGACCGTCATCGACGACGGACGCGGCATCCCGGTCGACGAGCACTCCACGGAGAAGAAGCCCGCGCTCGAGGTGGTTCTCACCACGCTCCACGCGGGGGGGAAGTTCGACCATGAGGCGTACAAGGTCTCAGGCGGTCTCCACGGCGTCGGGGTTTCGTGCGTGAACGGCCTCAGCGAGTGGCTCGAGGCCGAGGTGAAACGCGACGGCCATATCCACAGCCAGAAATTTGAGCGGGGAAAGACCGCCTCCAAACTCCAGGTGATCGGCAAGAGCTCGAAGACCGGCACCAAGATCACCTTCAAGCCCGATCCCGAGATCTTCCCGGTGCGGGAGTACAGTTACGATATCCTCTGCAACCGGCTTCGTGAGCTGGCGTTCCTCAATGCCGGTATCGAGATTCATCTGAAGGACGAGCGCACCGACAAGGAGGACCATTTCAAGTATGGCGGGGGGATCGTCCAGTTCGTAGAGCACCTGAACGAGAACAAGGTATGCATCCACAAGAAGGTGGTCTACCTCCACAGCAGCAAGGAGAATGTCGAGGCAGAGCTGGCGTTCCAGTACAACGACGGCTACGCCGAGACGATCTTTTCCTATGCCAATAATATCAATACCATCGAGGGGGGCACACACCTAAGCGGATTCAAGTCCGCCCTCACGCGCAGCATCAATGCCTATGCCCGTGCGAAGGGGATCACCAAGGATGACGACAAGGGGATGACCGGGGAGGATATCCGCGAGGGGATGACCGCGGTCATCAGCGTGAAGGTCCGCGATCCCCAGTTCGAGGGCCAGACGAAGACCAAGCTCGGCAACGGCGAGGTCGAGGGGATCGTCGCATCGATTGTGAACGAGGGGCTCGCCGAGTTCCTCGATGAGAATCCCTCGGAGGGGAGAAAGATCGTCGAGAAGTGCCTTGTCGCCCTGCGCGCGAGGGAGGCTGCACGGAAGGCGCGCGACCTGGCGCGCCGCAAGGGGGTCCTCGACAGCCAGTCGCTCCCCGGCAAGCTCGCCGACTGTTCCGAGACCGACCCGGCCCTCTGCGAGATCTACCTGGTGGAGGGCGACTCGGCCGGCGGCTCGGCGAAGCAGGCGCGCGACCGCCGCTTCCAGGCCGTCCTGCCGCTGAGGGGCAAGCTCATCAACGTGGAGAAGGCGCGCCTCGACAAGGTGCTTGCCAATGAGGAGATCGGGACGATCATCACCGCCGTGGGGACAGGGATCGGACAGGAGGATTTCTCCATCGAGAAGCTCCGCTATCACAAGATCGTGATCATGTGCGACGCCGATATCGACGGGAGCCATATCCGGACGCTGCTGCTCACCTTCCTCTACCGGCAGATGCGCCCGCTGATTGATCAGGGGTATGTCTACATTGCCCAGCCCCCCCTCTACAAGATCAAGCGGAAGAAGATCGAGCGCTACGTGGAGAGCGACCGCGAGATGAACGGGATCCTCCTCGATCTCGGCTGCGAGGACGCCAGACTGGTGCGCCTCGGCGACAAGAAGGAACTCGACTGCGAGAAGCTGCGCGGGGTCTTGGATCTCCTCGTGGAGCTGGAATACCTGTCGGGGATCCTGAAGCGCAAGGGGGTCAGGTTCGATGAGTATCTCGCGCACCGCGACAAGGAGAGCAACCAGCTCCCGATGTACAAGGTGAAAACCAATGGCGACGAGCGCTACCTCTTCAGCGAGGAGGAGCTCGCCAAACTCACCACGTCCGAGGAGAAACGGCGGGGGCGGGAGCTGGAGGTGGTGCTTGAGGGTGAGGCCGCGGAGGGGGAGGAGCGTGGCATCGAGGTGCTCGAGCTCTATGAGGCGCGCGAGCTCACGCGCGTGCTCGAGGGGCTGGTGAAGGCGGAGATGGACATGGATCACCTGGTTGCGTCCAAGAGGCCGATCTTCGAGCTGCGCGTGGGCGCAGAGGGGCATATCAGGATCCATTCGCTCCCGGGGGTGCTTGAGTCGGTGAGGGAGGTCGGCAAGAAAGGGCTCAGCATCCAGCGCTACAAGGGCCTGGGCGAGATGAACCCCGAGCAGCTCTGGGAAACGACGATGGATCCAGAGCGGAGGACGATGCTCAAGGTGACGCTCGAGGACTCCGTCGCCGCGGACCGGATTTTCACCATCCTTATGGGGAGCGAGGTCGAGCCGCGGCGGAAGTTCATCGAGGAAAACGCCCTCCACGTGAGGAACCTCGACGTTTGACATAGTTTCTTGTGGGGTAGAGTGTAACGCACGCGTCGTCATTGTGTGCACATTGTAGTGTACAAAGTATAAAGTGCGCCAATGATGAGTATTCGCTGATGGAGGAATGTAATGGTCGACCAGAAGGGGAGGTTGCTTCCCCGTGACATAGAGCAGGAGATGAAAGAGTCGTACACGAGCTACGCGATGAGCGTGATCATCTCCCGCGCGTTGCCGGACGCCCGCGACGGCTTGAAGCCCTCGCAGCGGCGCATCCTGGTGGCGATGAACGATCTGAATCTCAGCCCCGGCGCCAAGCACAGGAAGTGCGCCAAAATCGCCGGCGACACCTCGGGCAATTACCACCCCCACGGCGAGCAGGTCATCTATCCCACCCTCGTGCGTCTCGCGCAGGTGTTCAACATGCGCTACCCGCTCGTGGACGGCCAGGGGAATTTCGGCTCGATTGATGGCGACCCCCCCGCGGCGATGCGTTATACCGAGGCCCGCATGAGTTCCGGGGCCATGGCGATGCTCGACGATATCGACAAGCGCACGGTGGATTTCATCTCGAACTATGACGAAACCCTCCAGGAGCCGACGATCCTTCCCGCGAGGTTACCCAACCTTATCTGCAACGGATCGTCAGGCATCGCCGTCGGCATGGCGACGAACATGCCGCCGCACAACCTCAGGGAGGTCACCGCCGCGGTGCGCCTTGTGATCGAAAATCCCGCGGCCACGGTGGACGAGCTTCTCAAAGTGCTCCCCGGGCCCGATTTCCCGACGGCAGGCATCATCTACGGCAGGGAGGGTATCCGCAAGGCGTACGCCCGGGGGAGGGGGCACATCCAACTCCGCGGGAAGGTCTGCTCGGAGACGCGCAAGGGCGGGAAGGAATCGCTTGTCATCACCGAGATCCCGTACATGGTGAACAAGTCCACGCTCATCGAGACGATCGCCAATCTCGTCCGTGAAAAGACCGTCGACGGGATCAGCGACGTGCGCGACGAGTCCGACAAGGAAGGGATGCGGATCGTCGTCGATCTCAAACGTGGCGAGGACGGCCAGATCGTCCTCAACCAGATCTACAAGCACACGCCGCTCCAGGTCACCTTCGGGATCATCCTGCTGGCGCTCGACAGGGGCCAGCCGCGGGTTCTGGGGATGCGCCAGCTCATCCAATGCTACATCGACCATCGGAAAGAGGTGGTGATCCGGCGCACCCGCTTCGAGCTCCAGCAGGCTGAGGCGCGGGCGCATATCCTCGAGGGGTTCAAGATCGCCCTGGCCAACATCGAGGAGGTCGTGGCGATCATCAGGAGGGCAAAGGACCGGGCCGACGCGAAGGCCGGCCTGCTCGGGCGATTCCCCTTGAGCGAAGTCCAGGTCAACTCTATCCTCGACCTGCGCCTCTATCAGCTCACCGGGCTCGAGGTGAGCAAGATAGAGAAGGAGTACATCGAGCTCATCAAGCGGATCGCGCACCTGAGGTCGATCCTTGAGAGCGAACGCAAGGTGCTCGAGATTGTCATGGCGGAACTCGCCGAGCTCGCCAGCTCCCTGGGGGATGATCGCCGCACGGAGATCGTGGGCGCCGGGGTCGACCTCAAGATCGAGGACCTGATCGCCGACGAGGCTGCCATTATTACCATCACCCACGGCGGTTACATCAAGCGCGTTCCGACCACCACCTTCCGACAGCAGAAGCGCGGCGGGAAGGGCGTCACCGGCATGGAGACGAAGGAAGAGGATTTCGTGGAGCACCTCTTCACCGCCTCGGCCCACGACTACCTCCTCTTCTTCACCGAGAAGGGGATTGTGCACTGGCTGAAGACCTACGAAATACCGCAAGCGACGCGTCAGAGCAAGGGCAAATCGGTCGCCAATCTCCTGAGCATTCCCGCCGATGACCGGATCGCCGCGCTCATCCGGGTGCGTGAGTTCGCGGAGGGTAGATTCATCATGATGGCCACGCAGCGGGGCGTGGTGAAAAAGACTGCGCTCCCCGCCTTCGGGAACCCGCGGAAGGGCGGCATCATCGCCATCGGCGTGGAGGAGGGGGACAGGCTTATCAAAGCCAAGCTCACGGAGGGGTACAACGAAATTATCCTCATC
>JAPLCY010000212.1 GCA_026391995.1 Candidatus Auribacterota bacterium | reverse complement strand
GATCGCCAGCAGCCGCGCGCGGAAGGCCTCCTCATCGTCCGCCGCCACGCGTTCCGCTCGCACATAGCCGGCCGGCCTCCCCTCTTCATGGATCTGGCGGGACCCCCTGAACGGCGCACATAATTGATCCACTGTCTCATCATCAAACTGCGGCTCGCCGTCCGCGTCCTGGATCGTGCGTATGAAACGGGCGAGATTGCCCATGGAAAAGACATCGTTGTTGAATTCGACGATGGCCCTTCCGCTCCGGCGGTTGTGCGTGAGAATTTCCCGATACACCGCGAATCGGGCGTATTCCTTCGCCACCTGTTCGAAGAGACCGACCTCCCCTCCCCTGAAACGGTAGATCGCCTGCTTGGTGTCTCCCACGTAGAAGAGGGACCCGCCCGTGGAGAGGGCCTCCTCCACCATCGCTTCCAGGTTGCGCCACTGCAGCATGCTCGTGTCCTGGAACTCGTCGACGAGAAAATGGCGGAACCGTCCCGCGAGCCGGTATCGCCGGCTCTGCGGTTCAGCTCGTCAAGGAATATGAGATCGGCGCTGACGGCGCGCCGGCGGAACTGCCGCAGGCATGCGTGAAAAATCTCGATATAGCAATCGAACACCGAGCGCGCCTCGTCCCATGCGAGGCGTTCAAGTTCCTCGCGCACCTTGATCCAGCATGATTGAAGCCCGGGAGACGGGGCATGCCCGCGTCGCATGGGCAGATCGTCGCGCGTGAAATAGACGCTCGTCACCGCCCCCAGGTCTATCCCGCGCCCGGACGCCGCGAGGAGCCCGTCCAGGCTCTTGAGAAACCGCTTGTCCATCTCCTCGGGGCACTGATCCCGCAGCCCTTCGATGAGCGTCCACAATCGCCCCCTCCGCTCGCCGAGCGCCGCAACGTCCACACCCGAGAGGGAGAGCTCGCCCGTGGAGCGGGCGAAGAGATCATAGAGCGTGCCTACGGTGGCGAGGATCTCTTCTCTCGGGAACCATCCCCCCCTCCGTTCAACATGCAGATACTGATGCAGGAATAGCTCGAACATCTCCTTCGACCGCTCATCCCCCCGGGCCTGCTCGACGCACGCGTCCAGGCTGCAGGCGAGGTGCTCACGGCTGTCGCGGCTAATGGTGAATTGGGCGGAGAGGCCGAGCTCATAGGCGCACCCGGAGAGGAGCAGGTTGATGAAACTGTCGATGGTCTGCACCATGAAGTAGTTGTAGTTGCGGAGGATATACTCGAGGAGGGCGCGAGAGAGCGCGCGGCCTTCCTCGCCGCACCCCATCTCGCAGAGGAGAGCCGCGTCACGCCCCTCCTTCCCCAACACCATCCGTTTCAGCATGGAGAGGATCCTCTCCTTCATCTCGCGGGAGGCCGCGTTCGTGAAGGTGATGGCGAGGATGCCCCGGAGATCCTCCGGGCCCGCCCCCTCGCGCATCAGGAGCTGGAGATAGCGCCTGGCGAGGGCATAGGTCTTGCCCGCCCCCGCCGAGGCCTCGACAACCCTCACCTCGGGGAATTTCAGCTGCGCGATATCCCGCTGCGGTATGCGCGGTTTCATGGCATGCATGTCCAATAGTGATTCATATTTTTGCCGCGGATTATGCGAATTAGACGGATTGTCCATGTACTGCTTTTAAATCCGCGTAATCCGTCCAATCCCTGCCTACCGCCTGCCTGCCGGCAGGCAGGGCAGGCAGGCGCGGTTAGAAACCTTGATGTCCTCTCACCGCGGCAAATAGTATTATGTACCTTATCGGTTTTGGCCGTGACTGGCAACCCAAAATTCCCTTCCGCCACGCCGCGCAGCCGACTATAATTACACGTCGCACGGAAGATCGCATCATGGACCGACGGATCACGGCACTCTGCATCATCGCGATCGCGCTGGCCTTCACGGCCGGCGTGCGCCATCCGTACCTCTTCGGCCCGGATGAGCCACGGGAGGCGGAGATCGCGCGAGAGACGCTCGTCGAGGGCCGATGGGTGACGCCGCACCTGTGCGGCCTCCCCTTCCTCGAGAAGCCGCCCCTCTACTATGACTGCGTGGCAGCGGCGTACCGGGCCGCGGGGCGGATCACCCCCTCGGTCGCGAGGAGTGTCTCGCTCCTGTGGGGGGCGCTCATGCTCGCCGCGGTATTCACCCTCGGCTACCGATGGCGCGGTGCGCAGACCGCCTG
The DNA here is from genome assembly GCA_026391995.1 of Candidatus Auribacterota bacterium. Classification (GTDB taxonomy): domain Bacteria; phylum Auribacterota; class Tritonobacteria; order UBA1439; family UBA1439; genus JAPLCW01. Next base: position 5,241 of record JAPLCY010000212.1, on the reverse strand, counting down.
GCTCGCGACGCTCGTGCTGCTCACCATGCCGCGCTTCTGGCGCTACAGCCACACGATCCTGCTCGACATCGCGGTCGGGGCCCTCTGCTCCTGGGCCCTCACGGTTTTCGCCCTCGCGGCGATCTGGAAAAGCGGCCGGCGGGAACGCCGCCCCCTTATCATCATCCTCGCCCTCCTCGCCGCGGCGGCGTTCCTCACCAAGGGGGTGGTGGCCCTCTTCACCATCGCACTCATCGTGATCGCCTTCGCTCTCATCGAGAAGAATGGGGCGCTGCTCAGGGAGCTCTGCGCCCCGCTGCCGTTCCTTGCCTTTGCCGCCCCGGTCGCGCTCTGGCTGGCCCTCTACTACCGGGAGGGCGGGATCGGCTATCTCCATGAGCATTTTGTGAATAATATCCTCGGGCGTTTCCTCCAGCGCCACTTCGAGCTTCCCGGCGTACGCTACTATCACACCGACCTCGGGCACCGCATGCCGTGGTACTTCTATCTCCAGCGGCTCCCGGAGATTGTCGGCCCGTGGCTCCCGATACTGCCAATCGCGGCATGGCGCGCATGGCGGGGCGCGCGGCGGGACCCCTCTGCTGCGGAGGGGCAGCTCCTCTCTTTCCTCATGATCTGGGCGTTCCTCCCCGCCATCGTCTTCTCATTCTCGGGCATCAAGGAGAGAACCTACATTCTGCCGTCGTATTCGGCGATGGCGCTGCTGGTGGGAGGATGGCTGGACGGTGCGCTCGCGCCTCGCACCGGCCCCTGGCGCGGGGCCGGATGGCTCTGGATCGTAATCCCCTGCGCGCTCGCGACCCATCTGTCGGGCCGGTGGGGGCTGGTGCCGCTCGTCATCATCGCCGCCGCGGCACTCCTGCCGGGAATCGCCTTTTGCATGACCGCGCTCTCGGATAGGAGGTGGCGCGAGACAGCCTGGGCGGCAATCGCGGTCCTCCTCGCTGGCACCGTCCTGAGCTCTTCCCCTCCGCTGATGTACCGGCACTACGCGCGGAAATGCTTTCACGAGATGAGCCGCGAGACATGGGCCATCGTCGGCGTCAACCCGCTTTACTTCTACCGGCCGGGCGACAATGTCAGGGGATCCATCTCCTTTTACGGCAATCGCACCATCCCCGAACTGGATATCCCGGATGCGCTCCTTGCCGCCCTGAGGCGTCCCGAGCGGGTCTACGTGATCATGGAGGAGGGAAACTACCTGGAGCTCGTTAGGGATAGACAGTTTTCCGGCCTGCTCAACATGATTCATACCCCCTCTTTTGACAGGGCTCCGGCCAACAGGCTTCTGACAAACATACCGCGGTGATCGCTACATGCGGACACCCGCCCTGGCCAGCAACCGGACGAGCGCGGCGAGAGGGAGCCCCACGACATTGTAGTAGCAGCCCTCGATACGGGTGACGAAGGCCCCCCCCATTCCCTGGATATCGAAGCTCCCCGCGAGATGGAGGGGGGATATTTTCTCCAAATAGCGCCTAATCTCCTCATCGCGGAGGGGACGCATGCAGACCCTTGTCTTTTCGCAGGCGGTGAAGGTCCTGCCTGTCGCGGCATCCACCACCGCGACACCCGTGTAGACCCACTGAGGCTTCCGCGAGAGCATCCGCAGCGTCCGGTACGCCTCCTCAAGATTTCCCGGTTTCCCGACGATCTTCCCGCCAACGAGGACCACCGTATCCGCGCCGACGACCACCCCGCTCCGCAGCCCTCGCGCAACCCCCCGGGCCTTGGCCGTCGCGTTCCGCACCACCAGGCGCCCGCAGTCGCCTCGCGTGATGCGATCCTCGAGGACACGGGAGCCGCGCACGCGGAACGGCAAGCCGATCTGCCGGAGCAGCGCGCGCCTGGCGGGCGACCGTGAGGCGAGGATTATCTTTTTCATGGGATACCACCAGCGTGGGGCCGGGACAGCCCTAGGACGACTGCTCGCCGAGCGCGGCCACTTCGAGGGGCTTCCCCGCGCGCTTTGCGCGGTAGAGCGCCTGGTCGGCGAACGAGATGAGCAGCTCCGCGGAGAACGGCTTCTCGGCGTCACGGATCGCGATCCCGGCCGTCAGGCTCGGCCTGAGCGAGTCGTCCATCGCCTCCGTGGCGAATGCATCGTTGACCGTGTCCAGAATGCGACGGGCCACCCCCTCGGCCTCAGACCCCGTCTCGGGCAGGATGATCGCGAATTCATCCCCCCCGTAGCGGAACGCCATGTCGCTCTCCCTGATCGAGTCCTTCATGAGGCTGGCCATCTTGTTCAGCACGAAGTTGCCGTTGGAATGGCCAAGGGTATCGTTGATCTTTTTAAAGCGATCGATATCGCACATCATCAGGGAGAGCGGATGACCGTACCGCTTGGCGCGTTTGACCTCCTCATGGATCCGCGTCCGGAAATGCTGGTAGTTGTAGAGCCCGGTGAGCTCATCGGTGATCGCGGTACTGTGGAGCATTCCCTGGATGCGCTCCTGCTCGCGCTGCATGAAGCCGCCGAACGAGCCGACGAGGAAGTAGAGGATCACCTGGGCAATCATCTGCGGTTCGAAGAGACGCATCCCCGCCCCGCGGGCGATGACGCCGGCGATGATCACGCTTACCCCCGCGCAGCCGAGCCCTCCCGGCAGGCCGTAGTAACTCGCGGCAAGAATGATCGGGATGATGAAGAAGCTCAGCGAAATCGTCTGGCGGGGCAGGCTGAACGGCACAATGACCGCGAAGAGGATACTCAACGAGAGGAGGAGGAGCTTCTCCCAGGATCGCTGCCGTGTGATCATTCACACCTCATAGTGTAATTATTATAGTATACCTGCCACCCGTCTCTCAAGCGCTCACTTATCGCAGGTGGGGATCGAGGGCGTCCCGCAAACCGTCGCCGAGAAAGTTGAGGGCGAAGAGGGTGACCGCCATTGCCGCGCCGGGGAAGAGGAGGAGCCACCAGTAGATGCGCAGGGCGTTGATGGCCGAGGCCCCGTCGGCGATGAGCGTCCCCCACGAGCTCGCGGGGGGCGGGACCCCCAGGCCGAGAAAACTCAGGAACGCCTCCTGGAGCATCACCGCGGGAACGGTGAGGGTCATGTAGACGACCACGGGCCCCAGCACGTTGGGGAGGAGGTGGTGGAGGATGATCCTCGCGTGCCCCGCCCCGACCGCCCGGGCAGCCTGAATAAACTCCTTCCCCTTGATGGCGAGCACCTGTCCCCGCACAATCCGCGCCACCGTGAGCCACTGCACCGCGCCGAGCGCGACAAAGAGAAGCAGGACGCTCCTGCCAAAAATGGCGACCAGGATGATGACGAAGAACATGTACGGCATCGAGTAGATAATATCGACCGTGCGCATCATCACCGTATCCGCTCCGCCCCCCGCGTAGCCGGCGACGGCGCCATAGCCGACGCCGATGAACAGGCTGACAAGCGTGGCGACGAGGCCCACGCCGAGTGAGAGCCTCGCGCCGTAGAGGACGCGCGTCAGGAGATCCCTCCCGTGTATGTCGGTACCCATGGGGTGCCTGAACGAAGGGGGCTGGAACTGGTCCGGAGAGGTCTCATCGTAGCCATACGGGCTTATCCAGGGAGCGGCGATGGCACACATGGCGATGGCGATCGACAGCACCCCCCCGGCGACCGCCATCCGGTTGCGGAGCAGCCGCCGCCATGCCTGGTACCAGAGGCTTCTGCCCCTCGGGGCTTCAACAACAGGCTTGTTCGAGTTATGATGCACCCTGCTATCCCTCCCCCGCGCGGGCAATTGGACAACCAAGCGATTGGGCAATGAAATATTTTTTATTCACCCAGCTTGGATTATTCATCAGACTGATAAAAAAGCAATTTTAACGGCACACCATGTGCAACCGCGGATTTCGCGCCTGCCTGCCGCCTGCCTGCCGGCAGGCAGGCGCGGTTAAAACATTAAAAATTGGTGAATAGATCAGGCTAGACATTTATTCCGCGGAACAGCCGCCTCGCATTCGCCGTGGTGACGGCGGCTATTTCTTCGAGCGATATCTTCTTCAAGGCGGCGAGCGCTTCCGCAACAGCGACGACGTTGGCGGGTTCGTTGCGCTCTCCGCGTTTTCCCTGCGGCGGGAGGTACGGGCAATCGGTCTCGATCAGGACCCGGTCGAGGCTGATCCCGCCCACCGTCTCCCGCAGGCCCCTGCTGCCAGGATAGGTCAGCGGACCGCCCACGGATATGGAGTACCCGAGATCCAGGAGCGCCGATGCATCCTCCGCGCTCCCCGAAAAACAGTGTATCACCCCGCCAACCCCGGGGCCCCGCTGCTCTTTTAATATCGCGATCAGTCGCCGGTATGCCTGGCGGCAATGGATGATGACGGGTAATCCGCATTGCGCCGCTATCGCCATCGACCGCCTGAAAAACTCCTCCTGCCGTTCCGGCACGGCGTGTTGCCGGTAAAAGTCAAGCCCGGTCTCGCCGATGCCGACTACCCCCTTCTCCGCGGCCAGCTTCCCGATGCCCCGCAACTCCCCGTCATCCGCGCGCGAGGCGTTATTCGGATGTATCCCGACCGCGGCAAACACGCGAGGATGCGACCGGGCGCGGGCGGCGGCTGCGCGCGACGATTCGAGTGTGTCGCCGACGTCTATGACCGCGCCCACCCCGGAGGCCGAAGCCCTTTCCATGACCTGATCGAGGTCAGCCCGGAACGCGTCATCGGTAAGATGGGCGTGAGTATCTATAAACATAAAACCTCAAACTTCAAAACAAAGCCCACGATCAAAATCCAAAATCCCAACACTGAAATCCGAATAATGCATCAGTCACCCGCGTTGTTATTGATATTTTGCTTTTGGGATTTGGCTGTTGTTTTGAAGTTTGAGATTTGAAGTTTAAAGTTTAAAGTTTGAGGTTTAGGGTCCGTCATTTGCTGTTTTCCTTCCTCGGGAATATGGCCTTCACCTCTCCTATCGGCGCGCCGGGCGTGAGCAGTCCGAAGGTCTCCGCCTCCCTCAGCGCGCCAAAAGCTATCTCCCCCCCCAGCCCGAGCTGGCTCCTGATCGAGGCCGCAGTCGCGGGCATGAACGGAGAGATGAGGATGGCGATGATCCGCAGCGCCTCGCAGAGGTTGTACACCACCGCGGCGAACCTGTCCGCCCGCGCGGGATCCTTGCGGAGCTTCCACGGGGCGGATTCATCGATATACCTGTTGCAGAACCCGACGGCGGCCCAGATGCGTTCGAGCGCCGCGCTCAATCGCAGCGCCTCCATATCCCGGCGGAGGATGGCGGCGAG
>JAPLCY010000308.1 GCA_026391995.1 Candidatus Auribacterota bacterium | reverse complement strand
CTGCGGCGCACTGCGGACACCGCTCGGGTCATTCTATGGAAGTCTCAGGCAGATTCCCGCCACCCGGCTCGCGGGGATCGTTATCAAGGAGCTTCTGGGCCGCTCCCGGGTCGCCCCCGGGGACGTCGATGAGACCATCCTCGGAAACGTCCTGAGCGCAGGGCTCGGCCAGAACCGCGCCCGACAAGCCGCCGCCTTCGCCGGAATTCCCTTCTCCTCATCCGCCCTCACAGTCGATATGGTCTGTGGTTCGGGCCTGCGGGCCGTCTGCCTCGCCGCGCAGGCGATACACGCCGGGGACAGTCGGGTGATCGTCGCGGGCGGAGCGGAAAATATGAGCGCCGCGCCGCACCTCATCGCGAAGCACCGCATCCCGAACAAACCGTTGAGCTCGATGCGATACGACGGCCTGCGCTGCGCCTTCCGCGACGAGCCAATGGGGGTCTTTGCCGAATCGCTGGCACGCGCGGCGGGGGTGGGACGGGAGGAGCAGGACCGCTACTCCTTCGAGAGCCATCGAAGGGCGTCGGCCGCCGTCGACGCGGGTTTCTTCGACACCGAGACCGTGGCGATCCCCCCCGGCAGGGAGGGATCGGCGGCCGCCTTCAGCCGTGACGAATGCCCGCGGCGCGATTGCACGCCGGAGAAGCTCGCGCGCCTCAAGCCAGCCTTTGACCCCCGCGGCACGGTCACCGCGGGCAACTCAACGCCGATCGCCGACGGGGCTGCCGCCCTGATCGTCGCCTCCGAGGGGTACGTTCGCGAGAAGGGGATCGTCCCCCTCGCCCGCATCCTCTCCTGGTGCACCATCGGTGTCACGCCCGAAGAAACGTTCGGCGCGCTCGCGCCCGCCATCCGCCGGCTCCTCGACAGAAGCGGCGTTTCTCTCGACGCGGTCGATCTCTTCGAGATCGGGGACTCGTTCGCGGTCGAGGGGATCGTCTGCGTCAGGGAGCTCGGCCTGTCCCCCGACAGGGTGAACCGGCGGGGAGGGACGCTCGCCCTTGGGCACCCCCTCGGCGCGAGCGGCGCCAGGATCCTCGTCACCCTCCTCCACACGCTTGCGGCGGAGCGCAAGCGCCTGGGCGTGGCGGTAATCTGTCTTGGGGGGGGGAACGCCGTGGCGATGCTCGTGGAGACCACGGGCTGAAGCCGAAAGAGCACTATCACTTTACACTTCCGGCTTTTACCTTCAGGCCGCGATTACTTCATTTCTTTGATAAGTTTCTGCATGGTGGCGACTGCTTTGATATAGTGCGTGGACTGAGGCTTGCGGGCAAGGGCGTTCTGGTACGCCTTGTAGGCAAGGTCGAACATCCCCTTCCGCTCGAAGCCTACCCCGAGGTCGTAATAGGCGGCGGGATCATCGGGTTTCGCCTTGGTGGACTGGAGCCACTTCTCCATCGCCTCATCCCATAGATTATTCCTGGCGAGCTCCACGCCGAGCCTCGTGGCGTGGAACAAGCCCGGTTCGAGTACACGTTCCTCCTCCACCGGGTGGGCGGCGATCTGGCGGACGAATTTCTTGATGCCACGGTCGAGGAGGAGTTCGAAGATGACCTCGCGGGCGGGCATCTTGGCCACCTCGGCGGCCCCCGTCCCCTCCCAGCTTCCGGACTCGGTTTCCGACTCGGCGCAGATGACGTTCCCCACGAAGGTGTCCGCGACGCGCAGGTGGAGGTCCAGAACGGCGTACCGCCTGAGGTGGTCCTTCTCGACCAGGCGCTTCTGGAACCGCTTGCGCGGTGTCTCCTCGCCGTCGGGACCGCGGTCGGTGACCACGGCACCGTTATGGTCCCGCACGTAGTCGCCGCCCCAGACGGCCTCCCTGACCTTGATGAGCCTTTGCTCCTCCTGAACGTTGAACTGCTCGAGCTCGCCGAAGAGGACCGCGTCAACCTTCAGCGCCGCCCCGATCTTCCGCACGAGGGCCGTGTCGGGGGGATAGGCATAGTTGATCCCCACCTGGGCGAGGAGGCGCGCGACCTGGTCATTCCGCATCACGCGATAGCGATTGGTGTCCGCCACCACCGCCGCGATGCGCTCGCCCACCGCGGGCCCCGAGAAAAGGTTCAGATCAGGCATGGCGATCGGGAGAATCGCGATTTCCCTGATCCCGCTCACGTTGGCCAACGGCGGCTGAAGCCGCTCGATGGTGACCCGCGTTCCCTGGGTGCACGAGTTGAGCCCCAGGCATACCGCAACCGCCAGAGCCCGCTCACCCCTTTTCAGCATCATTCCCGCCCTCTCCCTCTCGCACCAGATGGCTCATATCCTCAAGCCGATCGAGGACCTTTTTTTCTATGTAGACCGGGGCGCCGTTCTGCGCGGCGAGGACGAGACAGTCGCTCGGCCGCGCGTCCAGCTCGACCATCCGCGTGCCGCGCTCGCTCTCCTCGCGCAGGTAGAGCCGCGCGAATTACGTGGAGGCGCGGATGTCGTTGATCACCACCCGTTCCACTCGTATCCCCAGCCCCGCGAGGATGCTGGTGATGAGATCGTGTGTCAGCGGCCGGGCCTTCGACTCGCCCTCCACCGCCATCGCCATGGCCATGCCGACGCCGGGTCCCGCGTAGATGACGAAGATTTTCTCGGGGGTTTTCAGGAATATGGCGCAGCCGAACGGCGTGCCGACCACACTCTTCACCGATGTCTCGACGAGCACGCCATGCCCTCCCGTTCGTCCTCCGCGCGAGGGGTTGACCGCGCCACGGCGCTGTGCGACAATCGTGGCATGGATTCGCAAATCCTGCGGAGCTATCTCCTCGTCATCGCCATCTATATCTGCCTGATCCCGCTCCTGATCGTCACGCTCGGTCCCCGGCTGGACCGCCTCGCCGGCCTTCCGCCGTTTATGCCCTCGCCCGCCAATATCGCGGCAGGGCTGGTCATCCTGGCCTACGCATGGTTCTGGATCGCCTGGTCGCAGCATTTTCTCGTGAAGCGGGGCAAGGGGCACCCGAACGAGATCCTCGGGCGGGAGCTCAGCCCGCTCACCACGCGCCTGGTCATCGACGGCCCCTACCGCCACTCCCGCAACCCGATGGCGTACGGCCTCCTCATCTTCTACTTTCTCGCGCTCCCGTTGCTCTGCAACTCCACCCTTGCGCTCCTGCTTTTTCCCGTCGCGTGCGTCTTTGAGGTATGGTACCACAAGAAATACGAGGAACCCGGATTGCTGAACCGCTTCGGCGACGAATTCGCGCGATATCGGGAACAGGTGCCGCTCCTCTTTCCGTTTCTGCGTCGCGCGCGCGGCTAGTCCGAGGGCGGGGGCGGAAAGACTTCGATCCTCGGCACGGCGAATATCTTCGGCGGGGCCTGCTGTTTCTCCCGTGACATCTGCTCTGCCTGGCGCTGGAGGTTCTGCTGCTGGAGAAGCAGGTTCTGCTCCCTGAGGCCGAGCTGCTGCTCGCGGTAGTCGATATCCCGCTGGCGCTGTTCCATCCTTGCTTCGAGATCCTTGATCCTCTTCTCCATGTCCTGGAACTCGCGCTTCTGCTGCTCGACCGTCTTCTCCCACTCCTCTTTTTCTTTTGCGAAGCCCTTCTCTACTTCATATGCCTTTTCGACGGAGACCCACGTCCCCTGGTACTTCACCATGCCCTTCGACCGTTGATCGTCCTCGAAGAGTTTGGCCTTCTTGAGCTTCTCCTTCTCCTCTTCGCGCTCTCTTTGCCACTGGGTCTGGAGCTGGGTGTTCTCATCGGCCTTGGAACGCTCGATCCTGGCGATGGCCGACTTCGAGAGGACAATGGTGCCGAGGTTCGACTTGATCTCGATGGAGTTCTGGCTTTCGTTCGTGATCACGCCGCTGACCTTGCCGCCCTTCTTG
>JAPLCY010000329.1 GCA_026391995.1 Candidatus Auribacterota bacterium | reverse complement strand
ATTGTCGCCACCGATGTCGCCGCGCGGGGAATCCACGTGGACGGCGTGAGCCATGTGATCAACTACGACCTCCCCTTCCAGGCGGAGGATGACGTCCACCGCATCGGCCGTACCGGCCGCGCGGGGAATAAGGGTATCTCGATCGGCTTTGTGTGCGAGTATGGCGCGCATCTTATGCCGGAGCTCGAAAAACTCCTCGGGAATAAGTTTACGTGCGAGTCACTGACCGAGGAAATGGTCACGCTCCCCCCGAGACCGGAGCGGCCCCCCGCGCCGGGACCATCAGCAGAAACCGGCGGCGAGCCGCACAGGCCCCGCCATCGCCGCGGGGGACGGCGTCATCGGAGGCCGGAGGTGGGTGCCGCATCACATAGCGCACAGCCCGATACCGCGGGACCGGGAGCGCCGGAGGTAGGTGCCGCATCACATAGCGCACAGCCCGATACCGCGGGACCGGGAGCGCCGGAGGTGGGTGCCGCACTACATAGCGTACAGCCCGATAACGCGGGGTCGGGGATATAGAATATATTGCGTATGATGTCGCTCAAATTCGGCTACCTGATCACGCTCCTGATTGTCGTACATCTATTCGGCGATTAGACACACGTATCAGAGATTAAGTTATCCGCATGTTACCGCAGATAAATCATCACTGATTTACTCAGAAAAGACATAAATAATCTGAGAAATTTGTGGTTGCTTTAGAAAAATTTTTGACATTACCGCGCCGGGCGAAAGGGGGAATCAATGGGAGAGCATGATCTCAAGGGCATGAGCGAAATCAGGGTTGATATCGGCAACCTCTACCGCGAGGAGAGCATCACCGACCTCAAGGTGGCGACGCTTCGGCGTCTGAATCCCATCACCGCCGACGGTTCGCCCGACCCCTCGCGCCCCCCGATCTTTATCGGCCAGGCGCACGTCATGACGGCCGCCGGGCCGCTCCCGGTGAACTGCCCCATTGACGCCACGACCCTCGAGGAGGCCATCGGGAAATTCCCCGACGCCGTCCACCAGGGGGTCGAGCGCATGGTGGCGGAGTTGAAGCAGATGCAGCGCGAGGAGGCCTCCCGCATCATCGTCCCGAACTAGGGGACGGGGAATATCAAGCTGCGCCGAGCGGGTGTGTGCCGACGTGCCCGCGCGGGGATTATCGAGGGGGATGTGAAGATGATCAGCGTCGCAATCGACGGCCCGGTTGGCTCCGGGAAGAGCACGGTTGCCAGGCTTGTGGCGAAGGGGCTTCGATACACCTATATAGATACAGGGGCAATGTATCGCGGCATTGCCCTCAAGGCGAAGCGCGCCGGCGTTTCCTGGGATGACACCGAGGAAATGGGCAGGCTTGCCGAAGGGACGGAAGTGGAGCTCCAGCCGACGACTGTCGAGGGGCTCACCTGCATGGTGCGCGTCGACGGCCGGGAAGTGTCCCGAGAGATCCGGGACACGGACATTGGCCAGGGCGCGTCGAAGATCGGGACGATACCCCGCGTGCGCCGGGCGCTGGTCGGGATGCAAAGGGCGATGGCCGCGCAAGGGGGCGTGGTGATGGAGGGGCGCGATATCGGGACGGTGGTCCTGCCCGATGCCGAACTAAAGATTTTTTTAACCGGTACGGTCGAGGAGCGGGCGAAGCGCCGGTTCCTTGAGCTCCAGAAAAAGGGGAAGACCCCCGTCATGGGCAAGGTGATCGAAGAGGTGAAGGCCCGCGACCATCAGGATTCCACGCGCGCGGACAGCCCGCTCAGAAAGGCCGCCGCCGCCGTCGAGGTGGATACCACGGGGATGAGCATTCAGCAGGTGGTGGATGCAATCGTGAAACTGGCGAGAGAGGCGATGGACAAATAACCGCGCACAGAGAATATAGAACTTCAAACTTCAAAACACAACCCCCCAAATAACCCCAAAATCCAAACTCGCCAGTTCAACAATGAAGTGCTACCCCTCACACATCAAAACCCAAACTTCAAATCATGCAGCTGTGTGCCGGGCAGGAATCAGGGTCTCTGGTGTGGATTTCTTGCGTGTGATTTAGGATTTGTTTAGACGTTTGAGATTTGTTTCTTCCGTTACCCCAGGATTATGACCTTCTTGCCCCCTTTGGCCGGTTCCTTCACGCACACCCGGTTGCGCCCCTTGTGCTTGGCGTCGTAGAGCGCCTCATCGGCGCGCTTGATGAAGTCCTCGGCAGCGTCGAGCTGGTCAAGCTGCGAGACGCCCAGGCTGAGGGTCACCCGGTGCTTCCGCCCCTCGTGCGAAAAGACGTGCGCCTCGACGGTCTTGCGTATGCGCTCGGCGATGCTCTGTGCCTCCTTGAGCCCCGCGTCGGACAGCATGACGATGAATTCCTCCCCCCCGTAGCGGCCGACGAGGTCGAGATCGCGACAGGCGGCGTTCATGATGCGGGCGACCTCCTTGAGGATATAGTCCCCCTCCTGGTGGCCGTAGGTGTCGTTGAACTTCTTGAAGAGGTCGATGTCCGCCATGATGAGGGAGACCGCGCGTCCCTCCCGCTGCGCTTCCGCAATCTCCGCGTTCAGGAGGAGGCGGAAATGCCCGATGATGTAGAGGGTGGTCAGGCTGTCGCGGGTGGCGAGGTAGTGGAGGCGCGCCCGCTCGACCGAAATAACAATCTCGTGGTGAATGCTGATCGTCACGTAGGCGAACACCATCGTCCCGAGCGGATTGATGAGCGCGACGATCGTGTGCCGCGCGAAGAAGAAGTAGAGTGCCGCCGCCGTGTAGAACGCGCAGGCCCCGAGCATCGCCGCGATGCCGGCCACGGGTTTCAGGTGCGGGAAGGCGAGGCTCACCCCAAGGCCGATGAGTATGATGAGCATCAGGTTTATTGACTTTGATTGGACCGTCACGAACCGCTGCTGGAGGATTTGGCTGATGATGCTCGCGTGGATGCCCACTGACGGCTCGAGGTAGTCGAACGGCGTACGCATCGCGTCGAAGGTCCCCGGGGCCGTGAGCCCGACGAGGCAGATGCATCCCTTCAGCTCCGAAAGGGGGATGCGCGGCCTGCCCCCTGCCCTGGCCTGGTCGGCCGACTCGAATATATCCGCCAGGGTGTAGTGCCTGAATACCTTCCGCCACGGTCCGTTCCATCCGATGAACATCGCGCCGCGCTCATCGAGGGGTATCGAGATCTTTTCGCCGCGGCGCGTGCGCAGCTCGACGGATTTGCCGGGGTTAAGGGTGAGGGTGTTCATGTCGACGCCGAGCCAATCGCACGCAATGAGAAAGGCGAGTTGCCGGAATTGCCCACCCTCGTAGGGAATCATGAGCTGCACCCAGCGCATGACGCCGTCGACGTCGGCGAACATGTTAATGTGCCCCTCGGACTTCGCCGCCTCTTTGAAGAGGGGAAGATTGTCCACGGGGCGGCGGTAGGTCATCGTGGCGGGGATCGACTCAAAGTAGTACGGGAGATAGACCATGCCGGCCTGGCGAATCGCCTTCGCCAGTTCCTGGTCGGCCTCAGGGTTTGATCGTTCGGTGAACAGTATATTGAACCCCACCGAGTGCGCGCCCGCCTGGGTAAGGATCGCGAGAAGGCGCGCGTAGATGTCGCGCGGGATAGGCCACTTCTGGATGGTCTCGATGGTCTCCTGACCAAGCTCGATGAGTACGATCTCTGGTGGTGCGGGGGTTGTGCCGGCCCGGCGGACAAGCCAGTCCGAGACGGAGAGTTCGAGGGGTTGGGTGATAGTGAGGGCGTAGAGTATGGAGACGCCGGCGGTGACCGCAATCCCGCAGAGGGTGGCCACACCCGTCTGTCGCTTTTCCGCGCGGCGCGTTCGCTTGAAGAGTCGCTTCGGCATAGCCCGCCTCAGGGCGAATCAGGTCATCGCATTATAACACAGCCCCGCTGGCGGGGCTGTGAATTTTAGCGGCGCCCCGTTCCGGTGTATTCAAGAAAGAGCATCTTTCTGAATCCCCCCCGCGCAGTTTCTTTCCGGCGCACGATCCTCGCGAACCCGCCGGCGCGGACGCCGAGGCGGCGCCGCAGCGCCGTCACCAGCTCCTGGAGGTCAACGAGCTCGTTGAGTATCTCCCCCTTGCCGCGCGCCCGCTGGAGCTCTTGTGCCTCTTCGAGAATCTTCATCCTCACCGCGCGCAGGGCGGCACGGCCGGAGAGACGGCGTACCTTGCATGAGCGCCCGCCGTCGGCGATGATCTCGGGTATCCGGTCCCTGATGAGCTTGTGATAGGTGATTCGGCGCACGGCGCTCCTAGCGGCGCGAGAGATAGATAACCTCTCCCGTGGCCTTGTTCTTAGCCGTGAGCGATTTTTCCCCGGGCGCCGCCTTCGCGAGGCCCTGGCGCGTGAGGTAGATCACGCTGCCGACCTTGAGCGCTGCCGGATCGGCGAGGCAGTTCTCGCGGGCTATCCGCTCCACTCCGCCGGTATCGCCGAGGATGCGCCGGCAGATCAACCAGAGGCTGTCGCCCTTCTGGACAGTGTACGGGATCTTCTCAGGCGCGGTGTTCGCCACTGTCCCGCCGCGCTGCGCGAGGAGGTTTTCCTCCGCAGCGGGGGCGTCGGGCGAAGCCGTGTCTTTTACCCGGACTGGAGCGGTGGGCGCCGGTTCAATCGAGCGATCCTGCGCCACGGTATCCCGTTCCGTCATGCGGATTGACCCGGGCTGCGGTGTGAGTCCGGGGCCGTACGGTTGCCTGGTCTTCATTACGACCGTGAACACGAGACAGATGCTCAGCGCCGCGCAGGCTCCCCGGAGCACGTGCTGACTCACGTTAAGACGATGGAGCCGTGCCTGGGCGGTGCGGAATCTGAGCTCTTTTTCCTCGAGCTCGCGTTCGAGGCGATGGAGTTGCTCGCTGATATCCGCGGAGATATGCGTCGTCGGGGTAGCGGGATCAGACTCAGCGGCCGGCGGCGCGACCGCGCGCTCCGCCTGTTGATTTGTTCGAGTTCGTGGTGTGTCACGGGGTCCGCAGGCGCTGTCTCCGCGGGGATGTTCTGCGCCGCCTGGGCGAGCGCGGCTTCCTTCTCACGGAGCTCATTTTCCAGGGTGGCGATCCGTTTCTCCGCCTCGGCGCGCTCGGCGGCAAGCATGGCTTCGAGGCGGGAAATATCTCCCTGCCGCTCCTCGTCGGCGGATGACGGTTCCGCGGGGGGGGACTGCGATTGCGAGGAGAGGAGACGTTCCTTGTCCTCGAGTTGTTCGGCCATCTTCTCGATTCGCGAACGAGCTTTGGCCCCGGCCTCTTTCATGCGCGACCGGAGATCAACGGCCTCTTTCCTGGTGTCCTCGAGCTCTTTGAGAAGCTGATCCGTCACCGTGGGGGACTGTGTTGAACGAGTTCCTCCCTGTGATTGTTCCCGAAGCGCGGCGAACTCCTCCTCTTTTGCCGCGAGCAGAAGGCGCAGCTGCTGGATAACGGTCTCTTGGTCCTGCTGGAACTCTTCCATGGCGGGACCCCTCCTCTC
>JAPLCY010000189.1 GCA_026391995.1 Candidatus Auribacterota bacterium | reverse complement strand
ATCGAGCGAAAGCTGATCATTGAGCTTGACGGCGGGCAGCATGCAGATCTTGTTGAAAAGGATATCGAAAGAACAAGGTATTTATCCGCGAAAGGGTTTAGGGTTTTAAGATTTTGGAACAATCAGGTGCTTGAAGAGACAGAGGGTGTGATGGGGAGAATTTTGACAGCATTATCGGTCCCCTCACCCTGACCCTCTCCCCAAAGTGGAGAGGGAATATTGCATTAATGGATCTCTCCACGGGGGGATAAGGGAAAACCTTATAAGGTTTTATTCTGAGATTTATTTTGCTTGAGTTTTGAAGTTTGCAGTTTGAGGTTTGGGTTTATTTGGAGGTTTGAAGTTCGAGGTTTGGATTTCCTCTTTTAGAAAGGGTGGTGTGTCATGGCAACGGGTGTGGTGATATCGAACGAAAAGTCGCTACTGGAAACGCTCAACCTGATCCTCTCCGAGGTTGCCGAGGTGAGGAAGGTCGGCTCCGTGGTGCGCGACCGAGAGACGGGTGAGGCGGTCGGGATGATACTCCAGGTCCAGCGGTCGCTGCCGGTGATCGTCCTCGTCCCCTCTATCCACGCCCCCGTGGTGGAGGAGGTCAGGAACGCGGGCGCCCACCTGGTGATCGAGAAGCCGTTTGACCGCCGGGCCATCCTCGATCTCGTCGAGCGGGCGATCGAGCGCACGGCGCTCCTCAGGAAGATCGACTACTTGAGGACGCACGCGCCGCGCCAGGCCGATCGCACACCTGTCCCGTCCTCGTCAGAGAACCGGTACTTCTACCGCGAGGTGGTGCGTCGCTTCTCAAAGGCGATCTCGCAGGTGTTCGACTATCGCAAGCTCCTCGACCTCGCCGTCGAGGCGATCGTGGAGACCTTTACCGCGAGCAAGGCGGCCATCCTCCTCATCGATCCGCGGAATGGCCGCTACGTCCCCATGGCGGCAAGCGGCTATCCCCGGGATGTCGCGGCGCTCAGATCGTTCGAACAGGTCGATGAACTGCCCATCTGGCTCGCCAAGCACAACCAGATCCTGCTTGCCCAGGGGATGTCGGTCGAGCTCGACTTCGACCTCCTCGAGCAGATCCGCTCCCTCGGGGCCGAGATTGTCGTGGGACTCCTGGCCAAGGGAAAGCTGATCGGCATCGCCGCGATCGGCCCCCGGACGACCGGGAAGGGGTACTGCGACGACGACATAGAACTTCTCAGCATCTTTTCGAGCTACCTGGCGATGGCGATCGAGAATGCCCTCCTCTCCCGCGATATTGTCCGCAGCCGTGTTCACAACGAGAAGGTGCTGAACTGTCTCAGGACCGGCATCGTCACGATCGACGTCGGCGGCATCGTCACCGTTTTCAACAAGGCCGCTGAGGAGATCCTCGAGCTCAAGGGCGAGGATATCGTCGGGCAGAAGGTCGAGAGGATGGGCTCGGCCTTTGCTGACATCATGCTCCGGACCCTCTCGGGTGACTCGGTCTACACGCGCCACGAGATCATTTCGCCGCTCAACAAAAAGCCGCTGGGGGTGAGCACCTCCGAGATGCTCGACGAGGAGGGCGAGATTGACGGGGCGATCCTCGCCTTCGCCGACCTTTCCCGCATCAAGGTGCTCGAGGAGAAGGAGAAGGACTTCGAGCGTGTGGAGTTCTGGTCGAAGGTCGCCGGCCGTCTCGCCCACGAGGTCAAGAACCCGCTCGTCCCGATCAAGACCTTCGCACAGCTCCTGCCCCAGCGTTACAAGGACAGTGAGTTCCGCGAGGAGTTCTATCGCATTGTGAACGGCGAGATAGACCGGCTCACCTACATCATCGGCCAGCTCACCAAGTTCGCGGACTCCTCGCCCCCGGACCTGAAGCCCACGGACGTCCACAAGGTGATCGAGAGCGCCCTCGCCGCCGCCAAAACAAAGCTGGGAGCCAAGGGGGCGAAGGTGGTGAAGGCATTCTCAAGGGATCAACTCATGAGCCGCGCCGACGCGTCCCTGCTCGGGGAGGCGTTTGCCAACATAATCGACAACGCCGCGGACGCCATTGAGCAGGGGGGCACCATCACCATCTCGACGGCGATGGCGCAACTACCCCAGGGCTCGAACGGCTCGGTGGCGATTCTCTTCAAGGACAACGGCAAGGGAATGCCGGAAGATGAGCTCAAGGATATATTCTCGCCGTTTTCGACATCCAAGACGCATGGCATGGGGCTCGGGCTGGCCATCGCCCGCCGCATCGTGATGGACCACCATGGCGCCATCGA
>JAPLCY010000152.1 GCA_026391995.1 Candidatus Auribacterota bacterium | reverse complement strand
CCGAGGGAAGCGCGGAGTCGAGAACGCCACCTCCGAAGCCCGTCGCAACGCGACGCCCGGGCCAGGCCAACGCCCCCCGCGACATCCCCTACCCCGATCACTACGGAGAGGATTGGGCGAAGGAGCGGGTCATGGAACCATTCGGCCCCGGCTATCTCACCCTCAAGGTGATCGACGAGAGCGGCAAGATCAATATCAATACACTGATGAAAGAGATAAAGCCTGTCACCGCCGCTCCCTCCCCCACCGCGGTGCCGGCAGCGTCACAGGGAGGGCAGCCGCCCGGGACCGCGGCGGAGGAGCCGTCGCCCACGCCGGTCCCGCGGAAGTGGGGCCAAAGGGATATCAAGCGCAGCGGCGAGGAAAACCCCGGCGAGAAGGCCCCTGAAAAACCGGCCGCGGGTGAAGAGGAGACGCCGCCGGAACAGGAGCCGGTCAGATATGTTGTTGACAAAAAAGTTGAGAAAGATATTATGAGACTGATCAAAACGCTCGACGTGCGCAGTGTTGACCCGGAAAAGGTCACCGCGGCGATCGTCGACTGGATGGACAGCAACGACGAAGGGGACTGGGAAGATGACGAGTATGGCGACACCCCTGACGGTTCGCTGCCCAAGAACGCGCCGCTCGAGGTCATCTCGGAGCTCCTCATGGTGCACGGGGTGACGGGGGATCTCTTCTTCGGGACCGGCCAACCGGAGTCGGCTTTCCTCGATGAGCAAAAGCCCGGGACGAAGAAGCGGCAGCGCGGTGGGGTGGGGCTCCGCGATTGCTTGACGGTCTATTCGAAGGCCAAGGTGAACGTGAACACGGCCCCGCCCGAGGTGCTGACCTCCCTCCTTGAAGAGGAGAACGAGTCGCTCGTCAAGGAGATCGTCAGCTACACGCAAAAAGATTATTTCGAGGACCTCACGCAGTTCGATGAGAAGATCGGAGAGCACACACCGGCGAGTTTCCGTGCGCGAATCGGCGTCGGGAGCGACTGCGTTCAGATCATCGCCGAGGGACAGGTCAACGATGCGCGGAAGCAGATCAGGGCGTACGTCGCCCGCGACGACAAGGCTGTCATGAGGGTACTCTACTGGAGAATCGAGCGATGAAGCTGCGGATGCCGGGGTGGCTGGCGGGCGGGACCGCGCGCCTGCCGCTCGGCGTGGATATAGGGGCGAGCTCCATCAAGGGGGTCCTGATCAAGCACGCGGGGGGTGAGGTCAGGATCGTCGCCGCCCCGGTGACCGAGATCCCCCGGGAGAGGGCGGAGCGGCCGTCGCCCGAGCTGGTCGCTGAATCCCTGCGCCGCTTCTTCGAAGAGCACCACCCCCGCGCCGACCGCCGCGTGAGCGCCTTCCCCCTCTGCTCCGCGATCGTGAGGAACACCACCGCGCCGTTCGCCGGCGAGCACAAGATCCGCCAGGTGATCAAATTCCAGGCCGAGCCGCTCATCCCGTTCGCCGTCGAGGAGGTCGTCATCGACTTCCACGAGACCGGCACCGACGACACGGGAAAGACGCAACTCATCGTTATCGGGGCGAAAAAGGACCTGATCGCCAGGCACCTTGAGACATGGGCCGCGGCGGGGGTCGACCCGGAGATCGTGGGCGTGGACGTCTTCGCCCTTGTGAACAACTACCTCTTCAGGGTTGGCGCGACGCCGACGGAGGGGCTGGTCGCCCTCCTCGACTGCGGCGCCACAAAGACCGGCCTGGCCATCCTCCAGGGGCGCTCCGTCCTCCTCGCGAGGAGCATCACCGTCGGGGGCGACGATCTCACGGAGGCGATACAGAAAGAATTCGGGATCGATTTCACCGCAGCCGAAGCGATGAAACGGGAAAACGGATCAGCGATCGCCGCCGACGGCGCTGCGCCCGATGCGGTGAAGCTCCACGGGGTCATCGCCCCCCTCCTGACGCGCCTGACCCGGGAGATCGACCGGAGCCTCCGCTCCCTCACCGGGCCCTCGCGCGGCATGCCGTTCTCGCGCGTCTACCTCGCCGGGGGCGGGGCGCTGCTCAGCAACATCCGCGAGCTGTGCGCGAGGGAGTTCGGCTGCGAAACAGGCTACCTCTCCTCCCTCGCACCGCCCGGTGGCTCTACCGGCGACGAGGAGATGTGCCGCACGGGCATCGCCATGGGCCTCGCCCTTCAGGGCCTCGGCCTGGGCGCGGCGGCGGTCGATTTGCGCCGGGAGGAATATGTCCATGCCGGGCCGATCAAAAAGGTCAGGCGGCATCTGAGGATCGCCGCGGTCCTCGGCATCTGCGTTGTGGGGCTGGGGCTCTATGACTTCACCTCCTCCCTCATCAGCCGCCGGCGCGAGCACAAGGACCTTGCGGGGAGGCTCGAAGCGGTCTACCGGGACACCTTCCCCGATGCCCCCGGGGTGAAGGCGCCGGCGGTGCTGCCGACGATGGAGCGTACGCTGAAGGAGTACCAGGAGTCGTTCAAGAGCTTTGCCGCGCTGTCGGGGAGCGCCGTGTCCTCACTTGATATATTGCGCGAGATCAGCGCCCGCATGCCGCAGGCGCTCAAAACCCAGGTGACCGGCCTCTCCATCAGCCAGGGGAAGGTGGAACTGGATGGCCTGGTCAATAACCCCGCAGACGCCGACGCCATCAAGGCGGGGATGGAGAAGTCACGCTCCTTCAAATCGATCGACGTGCCGTCCACCTCGGCGTACGAGGGGGGCAAGTACAAGTTCAAACTGGTTGCGGAGATAACCGCGAGGGCCGGTGAGTAGATGAAAAGGCTGGCGCAGAGGGAGAGGCGTCTTGTCGGGCTTGCGGGGGGGGCGGTGCTCCTCTTCCTGCTCTACCAGTTCGCGCTCAACCCCCTGCTCAATTACTACGACCGGATGAAGCGGGAAATCCCGAAGATGGAGATGGATCTCCTCAAGGCAGGTATGGTCAGGATACAGTACATGGCGCTCGACCGCCAA
This sequence comes from Candidatus Auribacterota bacterium, assembly GCA_026391995.1. Classification (GTDB taxonomy): domain Bacteria; phylum Auribacterota; class Tritonobacteria; order UBA1439; family UBA1439; genus JAPLCW01. The sequence goes on along the minus strand of JAPLCY010000152.1, from coordinate 1,933 downwards.
ATCAGGGAGATCCGCGGCAGGCTTGACCGGCGGGCGGCGGAGTTCAATCCGCACGACTTCCTGAGCACCCTGGCGAAAAACCAGGGGATTCTCGGGAACCTGGACAAGATCCAGCTCGAGTCGAAGGAGGCCAACGACAACTACCAGGAGCAAATCGCCTCCGTCCGCCTCAAGAACATCTCGCTGGATAAGCTCGTCAATTACCTCTCCGCGATCGAGCACTCCGACAAACTCATCACCGTCAAGGAGCTCTCGATCAAACCGGACAACCAAAACTCCCTCGCACTGGATGTGAAGTTCGACGCATCCACTTTCGTGAAGGTGAAGAAGCGCGAGGGAGCCAATGACAAGAAACCGCCCTCTCGAAAGCCGCGCCCGCCGCGGGGGCGCACCGGGGGGACCCTATGAAGCCGATCCTCATATTCGTGACCGTCGCCGCGATGGCGCTCGCGCTGTTCGCGGGATGCCATAACACCGGCCGCCAGGTCCGCAAGTCGGTCGACGGCGTGCACGACCTGCTCCTCGAGGGAAGCTACTGAGTCGCCTCGCTACCGGTACGCCTCCAGCCCGCACGTCGCCACGTATTCGTCCGCGCAGCCTAGGAGCTGGGCGGCGAGATACCCCGCGAGGGCCAGCGTCTCCTCGCTGAACGCGGCCAGGGCAAACTCATCCCCCACTCGCTCGCTCAGCATCGGAAGCGGCTCCAGGCTGTGGTAGCCATAATCATCCCTGTGCTCCATGCCGTGGTCGGCGGTGATGACGAGCAGGTCGCCCGCAACGAGATAGCCCTTGATCTGGGGGAGCCGCCGGTCGAACTCCTCTATCGCCCGCAGGGCGCCGTCGACGTCGCGGGTGTGGCCGAAGAGGCTGTCGGCGTCCACCAGATTGGCGAAGACGAACGTGCCGCGGGGGCGCGTCGCGCCTTTCGCGGCCTTCAGCGCCTCGATCGTCCCCTGGATCGTATACGGGTTGCTGTCGCGCCGCTTCGCATCCGCAAACCGCGGGCCGAGCGCCGGATCCAGGAGAGCGGCATCCGTTATTTTGATCAAATCGTCGAACCGGGCGCCGACCAGCTCGGCCGTTTTCCCGACGCTCACCGTCCTGACCCCCTTCCCTCGCGCCACGTCCACGAGGGTGGGACTTTCGAGCGGGAGGGTGCGGTCGTGCCGGTTTGGGGTGCGGAAGATGGCCCCGTCCTTTATCACGTACGACCTGCCGATCACGCGGGTGATGTTCACCCCCATGCGCCGGGCAAGGTCGAAGGCCGTGTCCACGATCCGGTGCTGCTCCCTGACCGGGATCACCCCCTCGTTCATGGCAAGCTGCATGACCGGGTCGCACTTGCTGGCGTAGAGGATCGGCTTCCCCGTGCGCTCGTGCAGCTCCCGGTTGTCCTCGATCGCCTCCACGCCCCCGGCCATCCGGTTGAAGATAAGCCCCCGGCCGATCTGCCTCTCGAGGGCGGTGACAAATTCCACGGGGAAGCCGTCGGGAAAAAGCTGATATCTCCTCGGGTCGATCACGCCGACCATCTCCCGGTGGCCGATCGTGCTGTCCGGGTATGCCGAGGCCTGAGTGATCGCGGCGGCGAACTGCGCCCGGGGCCGCCGGGGAATAAGGGCGTGAAACTCGGTGGTGAGCAGATTCCCCAGGCCCATCGCGCCGAGGTGCGGCAGGCTGACCGTGTGCTTCGCGTGGCGCATGAGATACTGGAGCGTGCTGACGCCGACGGCGTCGAGCACGATGAGAAGTGCGGTGGGGCCATTGGCCATGCTGATCATCTCCCTTCTGTTGTCCTGTATCGGGTTATCTGTGTGAGCATCCCTTTCTGATCCTCGCAGTAGTGGCGCAGCGCAGCCCCCCCCGCTCCCGCGGCGCGGGCGTCGCGGAGCGCGAGAGCGAGGTAGCGACCGGCGCGTGCCGCAGCCGCATC
>JAPLCY010000233.1 GCA_026391995.1 Candidatus Auribacterota bacterium | reverse complement strand
CAGGCTCTTGCTCATCTTCTCGACGCCATCCAGCCCCTCGAGGAGCGGCATTGTTATGATCACCTGTGGTTCCTGCCCATACGCGCGCTGGAGTTCCCGGCCGAGGAGCAGGTTGAATGTCTGGTCGGTGCCTCCGACTTCCACGTCGGCCTTGATATGGATGGAATCATACGCCTGCGCGAGCGGGTAGAGAAATTCGTGGAGAGGAATGGGCGTCCCTGCGGAGTAGCGCACGGCGTATTCCTCGCGCTGAAGAATCTGGGCAACGGTGACTTTTGCAGCGAGTTGCACTACATCGCCGAGATTTAATTTATCAAGCCACTCACTGTTGAACACCACTCGGGTCTTTTTCTCGTCAAGAATTTTGAATACCTGGCGGGCATAGGTGGCAGCGTTGCGGGTTACCTCATCGGCGGTGAGCTGGGGGCGTGTCTTAGACCGGCCGCTGGGATCCCCGATGCGTGCAGTGAAATCGCCGATGATGAATATCACCTCGTGCCCCAGCTCTTGGAATGTCTTGAGCTTATTGAAGATAACCGTATGACCGAGATGGATATCCGGGGCGCTCGGGTCCGCTCCATACTTTATCCTGAGCGGCCGACGCTCCCCGAGACGCTTTCGGAGCTCCCCTTCCGTCTCGAGGGTAACTGCGCCCTTTCTGATAAGGGCAAGAGGGGCGTCGATATCACGAGTCGTGGGCATTTGCACCGCCCTGCTGCGCGGACCGTTCAGGACTGTCGGTCGTCCTCACCCTCACCGGTGATATGATGAAGGGTGATGTCGTCGGAAAGTACCGGGTTGCGAAGATCATTGTCCGGCCGCTGTGCCTTGGACTCCTCCTCCGCACCGCCGGTGCTCCCATGCTCGATATCATCCTGGTGCTCCTTGATACTCAAGCCAATCTTGCCCTCCTCGGAATCAATCCTTAGAATCTTCGCGCTCACCTTCTCGCCGACGCGGTGACGGGCTTTAAGGTCCTCATCGGGCCGCTTCTCAACCTGAGAGATGTGCACGAGCCCCTCGATCCCATCCTCGAGCTCCACGAAGAGGCCGAAACCGGTGATATTGCTGATGGTGCCCGTGACAACATCGCCCACGCGATACCGGGAATTAATATTGTCCCATGGATTGGATTTCATCTGCTTGACACCGAGCGAAACCTTCTTGTTCGCCTGGTCAACGGAAAGGACCTTCGCCTCCACCACATCGCCCTTCTTCACCACTTCCGAGGGATGGTTCAGCTTCCTGGTCCAGGAAATGTCGGAGATGTGGATCAGGCCCTCCAGCCCCTCCTCGAGCTCGATAAAAGCCCCGTAGGGAACAATATTACGGATACGGCCCTTGATCACCGTCCCGACCGGATACTTCTCCTCGACATGCGTCCAGGGGTTCACCTCGGTCTGACGGAGCCCGAGGGAAATCTTCTGCGCTTCGCGATCGACGTTCAGCACCATCGCCTCGACGGTATCGCCGATCCCGAGCACCTCGGAGGGGTGGTTGATCTTGCGCGTCCACGAGAGCTCGGAGATGTGCACGAGACCCTCGATCCCCTTTTCAAGCTCGATGAATGCGCCGTAGGGGACGATGTTGACCACACGCCCCTTGGCGCGCGAGCCAACCGGGTAGCGATCCTCGATCGTGTCCCACGGGTTGGGCAGGAGCTGTTTGAGGCCAAGCGAGATGCGTTCCTTTGTCTTGTCGAACTCGAGCACCTTCACCGTGACCCGGTCCCCGACCGCGAGCACCTCGGACGGATGGCTCACGCGGCCCCAGCTCATATCGGTGATGTGGAGCAGGCCGTCGATGCCGTTGAGGTCAATAAAGGCGCCGAAGTCGGTGATGTTCTTGACCATCCCCTCGATGTTGTCGCCCACCTTGACGGTGGCGAACACCTTCTCGCGCTGGAGCTTTCGCTCCTCTTCGAGGAGCACGCGGCGGGAGAGGACGACGTTGCGGCGTTCTGGATTGATCTTGATGACCTTGAACTCGAAATCCTTGCCCATGAAACTATCGAGATTCTTGACGTGTCGCAGCCCGATGTGCGACGCGGGGAGGAACGCCTCCAGGCCTATGTCCACCATGAGCCC
>JAPLCY010000338.1 GCA_026391995.1 Candidatus Auribacterota bacterium | reverse complement strand
GTACCCCTGGCAATCACCGCATGGAACCGTCCCACCAGCGAATAGAGCACGTGCCCGCCGTCAAGCTGCCCGACCGGCATGAGATTGAACGCCGTAACGAGGAGGCCCACCCACCCGGCGAATCCAACCGGATTGAGCATGATTGCCTTCCCCTCGGGCAGCGGCCCCTTGATCAGAAACGACATGAGATACACGATGAGGGAATCGCCGAATTCCTCAACCCCCGTCCGGCGCAGCAGCGGTCCCAGATCAACCACGTCGGAGCGGTACAGCCCGACCGCGAGCGCCGCGCACGCGGCGACGAATCCGCATAACGGCCCCGCCGCGCCGATGTCCAGGAGGCTCTTCCGGTCCGGGATGTACGATTTGGTTTTTATCACCGCGCCGAGCGTGCCGATGATGGTCGGGGCGGGGATAAAATAGGGTAGCGTGGCCCGCACCCCGTGGTAGATCGACATCAGGTAGTGGCCAAACTCGTGCACCCCGAGGATCGCAATAATGCTGCATGCGAAGGGAATCCCGGCGGCGAATTGATGGGGATGATCTATGAGATTCACCCCTTCCCGCGCGGCCCCGACAAACAGCGTCGAGGCGACGGTGAGGGCAAAGAGCAGGAGGTTTATCAGCGGATTCGACGGGGCGGGGTGCACCTCGGAGAGCACCCTGAGTTCATACACATCGCGGCGGTGCGACAGCATCGGTACAAGGTCAAACCGCCGGAGCCGTTCACGCAGCGCGGAGAAGACCTGGCCGGGGGGGGAGAGGAGCGCGCCGCGGAAGACGATGCCGCGCCTGCTGACCACGGTCTCGTCGACCACCATCAGATCCTCGAGCAGGACACGAAGCTGCAGCGCCAGCAGCCTTAATTCATCGGTACGCATCATTGCCCGGGCTATAGAGATACTTCTCAAGAATCATGAGGGCCTTTTCCATCGCCTTTGCCCGGTGGCTGATCCGGTTTTTTACCACGGGAGGCAGTTCGGCAAACGTCCGGTGGTATTCCAGCGGCTGAAAAAGGGGGTCGTACCCGAACCCCGCGCCGCCGCGTTCCTTTTCCACAAGAATCCCGGGGCAACTGCCTTCCACAACGTCAATCACACGCTCAGGATTCGCGAGGGCGATGCAGCAGGCAAAACGGGCCTGGCGCTGGCGCTCGGGTATATCCCTGAGAAGGCCGAGAAGTTTTTCGTTATTCTCACTGTCGGTGGCTTTCTCGCCCGCGAAGCGGGCCGAGAGCACTCCCGGCTGACCGGCGAGGGCGTCGATCTCGAGCCCCGAGTCGTCGCCCATGGAGAGCTTCCCCGTGGCCTTCGCAGCTGCGAGAGCCTTATACATGGCGTTGGCGCGAAAGGTGGCGCCGTCCTCGGGGATCGCGGGGATATCGGGGAAGTCAAGCAGCGAGAGGATGTTCAGCTCCAGAGGGGTCCCCCGGATCATCCCGGTGAGCTCCCGGACCTTGCCCTTGTTCCTCGTCGCGAGGACCAGATCAATCACCGACGCGCCCCCCAGACCCGTTTCTGCGCCTCGATGAGAGCGCCGATCCCCTGGCGGGCAAGGGCGATCATCCCGTGCATTTCCTCAGTCGTGAACGGTCCGGACTCCGCGGTGGCCTGGACCTCGATGAATTTCCCTCCCTCGGTCATCACGACGTTCATGTCCACCTCTGCGCGGCAATCCTCCTCATAATTCAAATCCAGCAACAGCCCCCCCTCAACCTTGCCGACGCTCACCGCCGCGAGGGCTTCGCGCAACGGGTTTTGCATCAGCACCCCCTGCTCCATCATGCGCATGACCGCCCGCTTGAGCGCCAGATAACCGCCGGTGATCGCCGCCGTCCTGGTGCCCCCGTCTGCCTGGAGCACCTCGCAATCGATCCATAGGGTGCGCGGGCCGAGCGCCTTCAGGTCGAGCACGGCGCGGAGGGCCCTGCCGATCATGCGCTGGATCTCGTGCGTCCTGCCGCCGATCTTGCCGCGTGTGGCCTCTCGCACCGCGCGCTCCGGGGAACAAAACGGCATCATGGAGTATTCGCAGGTCAGCCATCCCCCCTGGCGCTTCTGCTCCCTCATCCACCGGGGCTGCTCCTCGTCCATAGTGGCGGCGCAGATGACCCTCGTGTCGCCGAATTCGACCAGGACCGAACCGAGCGGGTACTTGACATAATCCCCCGTGATCTTCACCTGTCGCAGATCACCCGCAGCCCTGCCATCTTTTCTTTTCATATCCCTCTTTAGTCCCAGAAACTCATAACATATCGCTGCTGATACGTCTCCCACACCCCAAAGGGTGCGCTACAGGGTACGCCACGGTCCTTCTTTATCCCAGGAACCAACAACCAGAAACTGTTGTTGCTGTATCAGTGGCGCGCCCGGGGCGGGTCGAACGCCCAACCTTTGGCTCCGGAGGCCAACGCTCTATCCAATTGAGCTACGGGCGCGTGTACTACAGCCGAACGCAGAGAGCAAAACACATATACAACGGCACGGGGCATTTCGCCCCCAACCTGGCCCGCTAGTGTAGTGTTTCATAATTACACTACATGAGTTATGTCATTACGAGGAGCCTGCCTGCCGGCAGGCAGGCGGAGCGACGAAGCAATCTATTGGATCACAATGAATTGAGATTGCTTCGCTTTCGCTTGCAATGACAAACTAACGTTCCCTGTTTCTGAGACACTACACTAGACGGTGCTACTCTTTCTTCAGAAAATTCGCCAGGGCAATACTGTCAAGAGCGACTAGGAAGCACAGAAAGAGCAGATCCTGCGGCGTGTCAATCTTTCCTATCAAACGTGCCAGGATAAAAAGTATGGTGCCCATACATCCCTCCTCTCATATTCGCCGCGTTGTGCGGCATGGTAAGGCTATAACAAAAGATGCCGCTTAAGTCTAATACTAAGTACTGATCCGGCCCCTCCCCCTCTCACTGATATTTACTCCCGTCTCTTTGCTCAATATTCTTGTTCTCGCCATCAGGAACCAGCAACTACCTGCCGTGGTTAAATATGCCCGATTTCCGAAATGAGCGGCACGCGTTCCTTCACATCTCTTGCGCTCGACATGTCGACAAAACACGCGATAAACGTGTCGGCATCGCCGATATTGAGCAGGGCGTGGGCGATCCCCGGGGCGAAGGTGAGCCGCACGCACTCCCCGTCGTGAAATTCATACTGCTCCTGATGCCCTGTACGGTCCTGGACAAGGAGCCTGAACTGCCCGGAAAAGATGATATGCTCGGTCGCCTTTGTGTGGCGGTGATTCCCGCGCACCACCGCGGGTTTCAAAGTCGCGACATGAACATTTTTCAATTTGCCGATGGAGAGCATCCGCGGCGTGAGCGGCTCGAACACCTTCCCACGGGCATCCTGATGCATCTTGATTCTCTCTATCTTGAGTCCCTTCATCTCTCCCCCTTCTGAATGTTCAATTCGGCGATCGCCATATTCGCCGTCTCGCCGACTCACCCCTCGCCCGCTCATTTCTCCTTGTCACCCTCTCGCTGTTTTGCCCGGTCATATCACATGGCCTCCAGCGCTTTGATTCTCTCCTCAATCGGGGGGTGAGTGGAGAACATTCTGTTCACCGCGCCCCCGTGCTCCTTGAGCGGGTTGACAATATACATGTGCGCGGTGGCTTTGTTCGCCGCCTCGAGCGGCTCGGTATCGGCGTCAAGCTTGCGCAACGCGTCCGCGAGCCCCTTCGGATATCTCGTGATCATGGCCCCGCTCGCGTCGGCGAGAAACTCCCTCTTCCGTGAAATCGCCAGGCGCACGAGCTGCGCGATGAACGGCGCGAGTATCGCAAGGGCAACGCCGACGGTCAGCAGGATCACCTGGGCCTGGCCGCCGCCCTCCTCCCGCCGCCGTCTGCCCCCGCCCCATAAAAAACTCCGGAGTATCCAATCGCTGAGGAGCGCCACGATGCCCACCATCACCACGACGAGCGAGCCGAAGAGGATGTCGTAGTTCTTGACGTGGGAGAGTTCATGAGCGATCACCCCCTCCAGCTCGAGCCGGTTCATCTTCTCGAGCAATCCCGTGGTCACGCACACCACCGCGTGGGAGGGATTACGCCCCGTGGCGAAGGCGTTGGGGGCGCTGTCCTCGATCACATACACCTTCGGCGCGGGGATCCCCGCGGCTATCGCGAGCCCCTCGATCGCGTGGAAGAGGTGCGGGTACTCCTGCTTCTCGATCGGGCGGGCGCGGCTGATGGCGAGAACGATCCGGTCGCTGAAGTAATAGCTCCCGAACGTCCAGGCGATCGCGATAAAGACCGCGAGCACGATACCGGCCGGGCCGAACGCGGTCAGCCTCCCGAACACCCATCCGAGAAAGCCCACGAAAAGCACGAATGCGATACAAAGCAGTATCGAATTCCTCTTATTTTTGGATATCTGTTCGTACATCATAATAGTGGTAAGGATTAAGCACCAAGGGCTAAGCACTAAGGATTAAGGATAAAGGTCGCGCGTAAGCTCAACCCTTGTTACTTGATCCTTAGTGCTTAATCCTGTTTTTAGAACTTCACCTTCACCGGTTCGCGGACCGCGGTTTCTTCGATCTCGAAATACTCCTTCTCCGGGAATTTGAACACATTGGCAATCACGCTGGAGGGGAACACCTCGCGCGCCGTGTCATAGGTCATCACCGAGTCGTTGTAGAACTGCCGCGAGTAGGCGATCTTGCTCTCCGTCCCCGCGAGCTCCTCCTGGAGCATCATGAAATTCTCATTCGCCTTCAGCTGCGGATAATTCTCGGCGACGGCGAAGAGGGTCTTGAGCGTGCCGGTGAGGACGTTCTCCGCCTGCCCCTGTTCCTTGACCGTCGAGGCGCTGATCGCGCGCGCGCGGGCCTCGGTCACCTTTTGGAATACCTCTTTTTCATGCGCGGCGTACCCCTTTACCGTCTCGATGAGATTAGGGATCAGGTCATAGCGCCGCCTGAGCTGCACGTCGATCTGAGACCATGCGTTTTCGATCCGGTTTTTGAAGCGCACCAGCCTGTTATAGGCCATCATGATATAGAGTGTGACCGCCGCCGCCACCAACAGCACAATCCAGCCCATGGGAACCTCCTTTGGATGAGGGTTTATTTCCGTCACATTCTACCATGCCCGAGCATGGTTGCAGATTCTATTTTCGTGAGGCCCTGATCACCGAGGGTCTCGTCAGTTCCCGATGGCTCTCATATTTATTCCCCTCCCCCCTTGAGGAGAAATCTCTCCTTTACCTCCCTCCCCCCTTGAGGGGGAGGGTCGGGGTGGGGGGTGAAAGTACCCAGAAGAGATCACATCCCCTGCCTATTTTCTCTGGTACAAATCGTTGCCTCTCGAATCCGTCGCCACGATCGCGGGGAACTTCTCCACCGTGAGTTCCGTGATCGCCTCGGCGCCCAGGTCCGAGTAGGCGACCGGCTTCGCCGCCTTGACGCATTTCGCGAGGAGCGCCCCCGCCCCGCCCACGGCGGCGAAGTACACCGCCCCGTGTTTCTTCATCGCCTCGATCACTTCCTCGCTCCTCGGCCCCTTCCCAATCATCCCCTTCAGGCCGAGCTCCATCGTCTTCGGGGCAAATGCGTCCATCCGGTAGCTCGTCGTGGGGCCGACCGACCCGATCGGCTTCCCCGGGGGCGCGGGGGACGGCCCCGCATAGTAGAATATCTGCCCCTTCATCTCAATCGGCGGCTTCTCCCCCTTGTCGACCGCCTCGACGAGTCGCTTGTGCGCCGCATCCCTGGCGGTGTAGATCGTGCCCGTAATGAGCACGTTGTCCCCCGTCCTCAGTTTTTTAACGATTGCATCAGTTAATGGAGTGGTTATCTCGATTGAAGCCATGATCTCCTCCCTCTGTTAATCCGAACTGGCGATGCGGTGTGCTGGCGATTACAGCTTTCATCGTCGCCATTTTTCCCCTTTCCATTTCGCCATTGTAATCCGCCCAGTCCATTAAATCCGCGGTTTTTTACTATGATTTTTCCGCCGTTTTGCCCATACGCCCTTACAATATTCGAGTGCCATGCCGGTACGCGTGGCAGCAGATGTTCACCGCCACCGGCATCCCGGCGATGTGCGTCGGGAAATGGTTGACGTGTACCGCAAGCGCGGTGGTTCTCCCGCCAAGCCCCTGGGGACCAATGCCGGTTTTGTTGATCTCCTCGAGGAGCTCGCCCTCGAGTTTGGCGATTCCGGCGTCAGGGCTCTTCTGCCCAAGCGTCCTCGTGAGCGCTTCCTTGGCCATGATCGCCGCTTTCTCGAATGTCCCTCCCACCCCCACGCCTACCACGATCGGGGGACACGGGTTGCCTCCCGCCTTTTTCACGCACTCGATCACAAAATCCTCCACCCCCCTGTATCCCTCGGTGGGCTTGAGCATCTTCACGAAGCTCATATTCTCACTGCCGAATCCCTTGGGCGCGACGGTGATCTTGACCTTGTCGCCGGGAATGATTCGCGTGTGAATGATCGCAGGCGTATTATCGCCCGTGTTTCCCCTTTTGACGGGATGGCCGACAACGGATTTTCTCAGGTATCCTTCTTTATAGCCTTGTCGCACGCCCTCGTTCACCGCTGCCTCCAGGTCGCCGCCGACACAATGGACATCCTGGCCCACCTCGAGAAAAACAACCGCCATCCCCGTATCCTGACATATCGGCAGCTTCTCCTCCCTGGCAATCTTGGCATTCTGGATGAGCGTCTTCAATATCCCCTTTGCGACGGGCGAGGTC
>JAPLCY010000015.1 GCA_026391995.1 Candidatus Auribacterota bacterium | reverse complement strand
GCCGCACATGCCTTAACCGCATTGCTCCCCCCCTTGATCCCGGCGGGGTCTCGGGGGGGACCGACGATCAGGAAATCGTTGTACATGACCTCTCTGCGATTGACGCCGTGCCCCGCCCTGACAAACTCTTCCTCCTGCTCCGGGGCGTGTACGAGGATTACATCCGCGTCGCCCCGGCGCGCGAGGGCGATCGCGTTGCCGGTTCCGACGGGGATCACATCCACCTTCACGCCGAACTGCTTCTCGAACGGCGGCAGCAGCACGTCCAGCAAGCCGGTGTCCGCGGTGCTCGTTGTGGTCGCTAGGCGCAGACGCTCGGCCGCGTGGAGCGGTCCGCCGCAGGCGCAGAGTAACGCACACAGGATGAGTGCCGATCCGGCACAGCAACGCCCCTTCATGATTCCCTCCTTTTGATGTCACCACGCGCCCCCGCGCGCACCAGGTGACAAAAATCCCTCTCTCCCGAAGCAGGAAAGAGGGACTGAACGTCATCCGCTCCTTTCCACACACGGGAGGCGCGACGGTTTCCCGTCACACCCTTTCGGCCGCCAGGCATGGGATTTTCTCCCGCAGCCACCGCGCGGCTCGGAGCATTTACTATGGTACACGGTAACGGTGCGCGCGGCAACCGACAAGTAGGGTAATGGGTCAGCTATGAGAGGTCACATTTGGTCTCTTGCCACATTTTCGTGAGGCAAATCCCCCCCGTAATTGACCCATTACCAAGTAGGAGGCGCTGTATCCGATGATGTATGCCGTGTCCGGCCTGCTCTCAGGCCATTATTTTTCCCCACCGGCGATAAAATCGTGCTATGCTGGTAGCAGGTTCCGGACGTCGTAACCGCGGAAGGAGGAGACGGGAGGGGATGAAACCGGATAGCCGCTACGAGGAGTACGCGTACGGGTATGAAAAGTGGAAGGATGATTCAGAGAGGGTTGAGAAGATCAGGAGATCGCACCGGGGCAAGGGGATGACCGCAAAGGCATCCGGCGACTTTCCCGGCAAACCGGGTTTCGGCGACAGGAAGAAACCCAGGCGCGATCGAACATTCGAATAATGATGAGCCCGACGGCCGGGGGCCGTCGCACATAGTGGCGGCGTGCGGCATGCGTCATCCCGATGGGGTGCCTGGCGCGACTTGGTTATCGCTCACGATACAACGCGCAGCGTGTGGCGTGATTGTGCATGAGGCACCCGGTTTCGTGCCGGGTGTTTTTTTGTCCGCCGTCGCAGAAGATCTGGCGCTCGACGCGATGCCGCAACCGTAATTCTTGTTGCATCACGCACTGCCGCAGAAAGTACCATACATGCTGTGTATAGCCAAGCTCCTGAGCGGCCTCTTCCTTGGCTGGGGGATCGGGGCCAATAACTCGGCCGATATATTCGGCACCGCCGTGGCCACCAATTCAATCCGCTTCAAAACAGCCATCGCTCTCATCGCCGTCTTCGCATTCCTGGGCGCGATCGCGGAAGGCCCCGCGCTGTACCACGGTTACGCCTTCTCGACCGGCATGACGCTGACGCTCGCCTGCATCGCGACCATGGGCCCCGCCCTGACCATCTGTATCCTGACCTACCTGAGCCTTCCCGCATCGGCCTCCCAGGCCGCGGTCGGGGGCGTCATGGGCATCGCCATATGGTCACACGGCATGGGGGGGGCCGACTGGAGCAAGCTCGGGACATGGGCATGCTGCTGGTGCCTGATCCCCGTGGGGGCCGCGCTCGTCGCGTACCTCCTCATGAAGCTCCTGGGGCCCCTGGTCACCCGCTTTGTAAAAAACATCCATCTCCTGAACCTTATATACAGGACCGGCTTTATCATCATCGGCTGCTACGCCGCCTTTACGCTCGGAGGCAACAACGTGGTGGTGACCACCGGGCCTTTCTTCCAGGCCGGCCTCTTCGGTTCACCGGCCCTCTATTGGCCCGCCGTAATCGCATCGGCCGTCGGCGGGGCGAGCATCGCCCTCGGCGCGCTCACCTACGCGCGAAAGGTGATGCGCACCGTCGGCAGTGAGATCACTGCGCTCGACCCGTTCTCGGCCATTGTCGCCGTCTTCTCGCATGCCCTGATGTTGCACGTGTCCACGCACTTTCACATACCCGTCTCATCGGCGCAGGCGACCGTCGGGGCCGTCGCCGGGGTGGGGTTCTCAAAGGGGATACGGACGGTGAACGCGCGGATGCTGGGAACCATTTTCGGCGGATGGGTCCTGACACCGCTGGTATCGGCGCTGCTCTCCATCGCCATGGCCGCGCTGTGCGTCGCGTGAGAGGGTAATGGGCCAGTTACGGGGGCGGATAATGGTTGCTGCCGCCGAGGGGGGAGTAGTATAATTCGGCGCAAATAGGCGCACAGCGGAGACACCACCGTGACGGCTCTTGTAAAGCTCTTCGGCGGCCTGTTTCTCGGCTCGGGCATCGGGGCCAACAACGCCGCAAATATGTTCGGCACCGCCGTCGGCACCGGCAGCGTTAAATACAAGACGGCCGTCGTTTGCGTCGCGGTCTTCGTCCTCATCGGCTCCGCCCTCGAGGGATACAAGCTCTTCGACAGTTATAAGTTCGACAAGAGCGGGGAGTTCAAGGTCACCTTCGCCCAGGCGTCCGTCGCCACCGCCGCCGCGGGCGTGAGCATCATGTTCCAGACGTACCTCGGCATCCCCACCTCCACCACGCAGAACGCAATCGGCGGGGTGATGGGCATCTCGATCCTCTCCATGGGAATGGCGGGGATCAGCTGGATGAAGCTCCTGTACTGGCTCATCTCATGGATCATCCTCCCCGTCGCGGCGGGGGTGATGTCGTACGTTGGTGTCAAGGGGATCGGCTGGATCATCCAGCGCACGGTGAAGAAAATGGTGCTCCTCAACATGGTCTACAAGGTCGGCCTCCTCGTCTTTGGCTGCTACGGAGCCTACGCCATGGGGGCGAACAACGTCGTCGTCACGACCGGGCCCTTCTACCAGGCCGGGTTCTTCGGGGACCCGACGCACGCGC
>JAPLCY010000069.1 GCA_026391995.1 Candidatus Auribacterota bacterium | reverse complement strand
GGTTGCCGACCCCACCCTCGCGGTGGCGGTGGTGTGCGGGCCTCCGGTCATGATGAAGTTCGCGACCTTCACCCTCCTCGACCTCGGTTTCACGCCGCGTGACATCTTCCTCTCGATGGAAAAGAACATGAGCTGCGGCATCGGCAAGTGCGGCCACTGCCGCATCGGGAACTACTACGCGTGCAAGGACGGCCCGGTGTTCACCTACGAGGAGGTGAAGGATTTCAGGGAGGTCTGGGAATAGCGCACACTTTAGTGTGCGGCGCTGAAGTGTGCGATATTATCGTGTGGCTAAACATTGGGAAGTGATAGGGCAGCGGCTGACCCTTGGATGTTCCAGCATGAATCAATGACAGCGCGCATGTGAGTGAACGACGAGCGGAGGGATTAAAAATGAGCAAATGCCCGCATTGTGAGGCTAACAATCCCGAGAAGAACAAGTTCTGCAGCGAGTGCGGGATGCAGCTCAAGCAGACCGGCGCCACCGTGCACTGTGACCGGGGTTATCTCGCGCTCCGCCACGGCGACATCGACCAGGCGATACGCGAGTACAAGGAGGCGATCGCCGCCGATCCCTCCGACTCTCGCGCGCACCGCGAGCTCGCGTCCGTGTACTACCACAACGACATGCTCGAGGAGGCGCTCGCGGAGAACAGGAAAGCCGTGGAGCTCGACCCGAATTTTACCATGGCCTACTACGAGCTCGGGACCGCCTGCTACCGCCTGGGGCGTTTCGACGAGGCGATCAAGGCGTACGAGGACGCCCTCCGCGCAGACCCCACCTACTGGCTCGCCAAATTCCGGCTCGGCGTGATCTACTACTACCGGGGGCATCTGGACAAGGCGATCAACATGTACCGCGAGGTGCTCGAGCACAACCCCGCGCTCAGGTTCATCCATTACCATATCGCGATCGCCTACGCGCGGCGGGGGCTGCTCAAGGAGACGATCGAGCAGTTTAAGATCGTGCTCGCCATGGACCCGAAGATGGCCGCGGCCCATTACCATATCGGGTGCGCCTACTACTACAAGGGCGACATCGACAAGGCGATGGCCCACTTTGAGAAGGCGATCGAACTCGATCCGTTGGATGAGCAGTCGGCAAGGAATTTGAGGACGCTAAAGGATTTAAGGGGAAGGTTTTTTTAAATAGTGGTAAGGATTAAGTGCTAAGTACTAAGTGAACAGATTACTTACTTAGTACTCAATGCTTAATCCTTAATCCTGACATATGAAACGACTGGTGCTCAATCTCGACCGTTGCAGCGCATGCCCGGAGTGCGTGATCCACTGCAGCTACTATTACCATCCTGGCAACAGGGGGATCGACCGGCTCCGCGAACTCGCCACGTACGCCCTCGTCTGCAGGCGCTGTGAGTACGGGACCTGCGTCCAGGCATGCCCGGTCGAGGCGCTGGAGCGCGACAGCACGGGGATGCTCGAGCGGTACAGCATGCGCTGCATCGGTTGCAAGTCCTGCGCGCACGCGTGCCCGTTCGGCACGATCTATCTCGATCTGCTGCCGTACGCCCTCTCCGGCTGCGACCTCTGCGCCGACAGGGCGGGGGAAATAGCGCCGCTGTGCGTGCGCACCTGCCCCTACGGCGCGCTCGAATATCGGGAGGCCGTGGAGGACCCCGGGAAGGGTATCTACTGCCTGGACAACCGCCTGGCAGTTGTCTCGCACCAATGGACGCGGCCCTCGGGCTCGGGCGCTGAAACAAAAAAATGAGCAATGCGCGCGGAAAGACGGGCAGGCTGAAGCCTGCCCTACGAGCCTGCCCTACTGTAGCGCAC
Organism: Candidatus Auribacterota bacterium; assembly: GCA_026391995.1. Classification (GTDB taxonomy): domain Bacteria; phylum Auribacterota; class Tritonobacteria; order UBA1439; family UBA1439; genus JAPLCW01. The sequence goes on along the minus strand of JAPLCY010000069.1, from coordinate 1,732 downwards.
ACTCGTAGCGCACACTTCAGTGTGCGGCATTGTTGTGCGGCGCCACGGTGTGTGACATTGTTGTGCGGCGTTATTGTGCGGTCTTTGCCTGCTTTTTGTGCAAACTTTTATGTATGTGCTGCAGTAAGGAATACACCATGACCACACTGTTCATATTTCTTGTCTTTCCCGGCTTCCTCTTCACCGCTTTCGCGGGGATGATGGCGAGCTGGCTGGAGCGGAAAATCACCGCGCGGCTGCAGTGGCGCGTGGGCCCGCCGTGGTACCAGTCGTTCGCCGATACCGTGAAGCTCCTTTCAAAGGAGACGCTCATCCCCCGGGGAGCCGTGGAGACGGTCTTCCTCGCCGCGCCGCTCATCGGTTTTTCCGGGGTGATCCTCTCGTCGAGCATCCTGGGCGCGGTCAATCTCGACCCCCAGCGCGGATTCGTCGGGGATCTCATCGTTCTGCTCTACCTGCTGATGCTCCCGTCGCTCTCCCTCCTCATCGGCGGCGCCGCATCCCGCAACACCCTCGCCGCACTCGGGGTGAGCAGGGAGATGAAGCTGATGATCGCCTATGAGCTGCCGTTTGTCCTCGCCGTCCTCACCCCGGTGGTGCGCTCCGGGGGAATCATCACTCTCGGCGGACTCGTTATCTTTCAGCAGGCCCACGGGGGGTTCCTCTGGAGCCCCTCGGGCGCGCTCGCCTTCATCGTGGCGCTGCTGGCGGTGCACGCGAAGCTCGGATGGGCGCCTTTCGACATCGCCGAGGCCGAAACCGAGATCAACTCCGGGCCCCTCATCGAGTATTCCGGGAGCTTGCTGGCCGTGTTCAGGTTGACCAGGATGATGCTCCTTATCGTCGCGCCGCTCTTTATCATCACCATTTTTGCCGGCGCGGGCTTTCGTGGTTGGGGAATGGCGTGGTCTGTATTACAATATCTGATCGTCATGGTGGCGCTGATCCTCGTCAAGAACACGAACCCGAGGGTCAGGATCGACCAGGCGCTGCGCTTCTTCTGGAGGCCGGTGCTTGTCCTCGCCGCGGCGGCGATGGCGCTGGCGTGCATCGGGTACTGATTTTCACCTAGAGGGGATGGGGCGGGGCATGGGCATTCGCACGTGGGCGCTGCGGAAATCGCTGTGGGTCTTTCACCTCTCCACCGGCTCCTGCAACAACTGCGATATCGAGATCATCGACTGCCTCACTCCCCGCTATGACGTGGAGCGCTTCGGCATCACGCTCGTGGGGAGCATCAGGCACGCCGACGTGCTGCTCGTGACCGGCTCGGTGAACCGCAGGGTCGCCCCGAAGATCAGGATGCTCTACGAGATGGCGCCGAGGCCGTGCATTGTGGTCGCGTGCGGGACCTGCGCCTGCGGCCAGCACATGTTCAAGGGAAGCTACCACACCTCCGAGCCGCTCGACGCGCACGTGCCGGTCGCGGTGTATATCCCCGGCTGCCCGCCGAAGCCGGAGGCGTTTATCAGCGGCATCGTACAGGCGGCAGGGCAGATGGGGAGTTTGAGGACGAGGGTATAAAGAGAAATGATGGAAAAGATCAAGGAAAGCCTCGGAGAGCGGGTGTCGGACTGGGAAGCCCGGCACGGGCGGCGGTTCTATTGCGCGGTTGAGCCGCGGCGGGCCATAGAAGTGGCCCGGGAACTGATGGCCCGGCACGGCCTGCGATTCATCACCGGGTCCGGGGTGGATACCCGGTCGTGCGTGGAGCTGCTCTACCATTTTTCAG
>JAPLCY010000287.1 GCA_026391995.1 Candidatus Auribacterota bacterium | reverse complement strand
CTCCCACGGCGTCGGGATGATCGTCGTCGCCTGCAACACCTCTTCCGCGCTCGCCCTCGAGTCACTGCGCGCCGAGTGCGAACTTCCCCTCCATGACGTCATCGCCCCCGGCGCGGTCCGTGCGGCAAAGCTGACACGAAGGCGGCGCGTCGGCGTCATCGGCACGCACGCCACGATCCGCAGCGGCGCCTACGAACGGGCGCTGCATCGGCTTGATCCTTCCCTCGAGGTGATTTCGAGACCCTGCCCCCTCTTTGTTCCGCTCGCCGAGGAGGGCTGGCTCGACCGCCCCGCGACGGTGGAGATCGCCCGGGAGTACCTGCTCCCCTTGAAGAAGGAGCGGATCGACGTGCTCATCCTCGGATGCACCCACTACCCCGTGCTCCGGGGCACGATCCGCCTGGTCATGGGGGAGGGGATCAGGTTGGTGGATTCCGGTCTCAGCTGCGCCGAGGCGGTGCGGGAGAGCCTCCCCGCGCGGCGCGGGCGAGGGAAGGGGGGCGTTCGCTACTTTGTGAGCGATATGCCTGAGCGGTTCAAAGAAATCGGGCGCGTCTTCATGGGGGAGCCGATAACCGAGGTCACGGTCGTGCGCCCGGGTGACTGACCGCGTTGAAGGAAGGACCGTGAGTTCAGTATCCCTGGTCAAGGGGGACGATCGGCGCCGCAATGTCCGCCGGGCGCTCGAACTGATACAGGACGACCTCGCGTCCCTCCGCGCCGCGCGCCGCATCCTCATCAAACCGAACCTGACCGCCACCGGAATTGCGCATGCAAACACGCACGCCGACTGCGTGCGCGGGGTGCTCGACTTCTGCGCCGGCTATCTCAACGATTTTAACGCGAAGCGGTTCACCATCCTGGAGGGGAGCGGCAGCGCCTACTATGAGCATTGCTCGACGCGCGATGTCTTTACACGGTTCGGCTATGACGATCTGGCCCGCGAATATCCCAATCTCGCGCTGTGCACGATCGAGGAGTGCATTGATTTCATTGACGTCCCCGTGCGATCGATCGCGGGGCCGGAACGGGTGGGCCTCGCCTCGGCCATCCGGCACTTTGACTACCGCATCTCGCTGAATCTCCCCAAGACACACAACTACGCAATCGCGACCCTGGGGATAAAAAATATGATGGGCCTGCTCCGCCAGTGTGACAAGTCGCTCATCCACGGCCTGCGCACCCCGAGCGCCCCGCAGGCCAAAACGGTTTTCAGCTACATCCCCACCGCATGGATCGCCTGGACGAGGCGCCGCGCCCCCTGGCTGGTGAACACCCTCTTCACACACTCGGTCGCGTACCTGCGCGCGGTGCAGGTGATACATCACAATGTGGTGGCCGTCGCCCGGGAGGCGTGGCCCGATCTCGTCGTTCTTGACGCATGGGAGGGGATGGAGGGTGATGGCCCGGTGGACGGCCGCCGCGTAGAGCTGAGGGCCGCGGTGGCGTCTGCCGACGCGTTGAAGGCGGACGGCGTGGGCGCGCGCCTGATGGGGTTCGCGCCAGAAGAGATCGGCTACCTTTATTATCTTGGGCAGGAAGGCCGCGGGGAGTACAGCCTTCAGGGCTTGAGGGGGGAGCGGGTGGAATCGGTCGCAGTCCGCTTCCGGAGGCACCCGACGTATGAGATCCAGAGACAGTGGAGATGACCGCAGTTCATCGCTTACGGCTTATCGCTTACAACTTATAGCTTAGAAGAGACGGAGGGCGCAGATGAAGTCATACACCGAGTACCTCTGGTTCTGCACGAAGAATGAACGGGAGTTTGTCAACATCACCCCGCAAGTGGCGGCGTGCGTCGCCGCAAGCGGGATACGCGAGGGGCTCTGCCTGGTGAATGCGATGCACATCACCGCCAGTATTTTTATCAACGACAACGAGAGTGGGCTGCATCACGACTTTGACAAGTGGCTCGAGGCCCTCGCCCCCCACGCCCCGATCTCCCGGTACCGGCACAACGAGACAGGCGAGGATAACGCCGACGCCCATTTGAAGCGCACGATCATGGGGCGGGAGGTGACGGTTGCCGTGACAAAGGGCACGCTCGACTTCGGGCCGTGGGAGCAGATATTCTACGGAGAGTTCGACGGGAAGCGGAAGAAAAGGGTGCTGGTGAAAATAATAGGGGAGTGAGGCGCGGAGACATGATCACGATCAAACTCGGCGACATCACCAGAGAGGATGTTGATGCCATTGTCAACGCCGCGAACTCCGGCCTGCGCGGCGGCGGCGGCGTGGACGGCGCGATCCACCGCGCGGCGGGGCCCTTCGTCATGGAGGAGTGCCGGAAGATCGGCGGCTGCCCCACGGGGCAGGCGGTGGCGACGGGGGCCGGAAAACTCAAGGCGAAGATGATCATCCACGCGGTGGGGCCGGTGTGGCGGGGGGGCGGCCAGGGGGAGGCGGAGCTCCTTCGCTCCGCCTATGAGAGGTGCTTTGCGCTCGCCGGGGGACATGGCGCGCGCACGATCGCCTTTCCGGCCATCAGCACGGGCGTGTACGGCTATCCCATAGGGCAGGCTGCGAGAATTGCCCTCGACGTCGGCAACAAATATGAAAAGGATTTTAACGAGATACGGTACGTCTGTTTTTCCGAGCGCGATCTCGCAGTGTACCTTGCATGCAGTGGAAAGTAAAAAGTAAAGTAACTGATTAGGAGCCAGAATTCAGGAGCTAGGAGTTAGAATGAGGACGCCGGCGACGACATTTGAGGACTTGGGATACAGCGATGTTTCCAAGTTAGCGCCGAGGGCGCTAACTTTCCTGCCTGCCGGCAGGCATAGGGGCTAACGCCCCTCTGGCGTCCCGCCGGGGGCGGGACTGTCACCCCGTGGGGGGAAGCAAATCCTTCCCCCCGCACACCCCCTGATTGCTGCATCGGGGCTTTATTGAATTTCCGATGCAGCGAGTTAATGCAGTTACTCGAAAAGGTCAGTAAGCTGCTGGAAGCTTATTCGCGATCCATTCCGGATTCCGGCTCCTGGCTTCTGACTACCTGAGTAGTTACAAAACTGGAGAAAAAATACGGAAGGTTTGCCGAGCAGGGGTTCTATCTTCACACAACGGTTGTCGCGCTGGATGCCCTCACCGTCGCGATGGATCCCTATTTTAACTGAACGGTTACTGGACCGGACAAGACACACGCGAGGTGACAGGATGGCCCCTTCACCCCGCGTGTGTGCGGCAATGGCGCGGGATTAAATATCTTGAGCCTTAACGGTCTTGCGGCCGTTGGCGCTTGTCCGCTTGATCGCCATGTCAAGTATGTGGCGAACGCGGCTGCTGATCTCCTCGATGCTCTCGGCTGATGTGTTGCATCCCTTGGACTTGATATACGCCTTCACCTTGCTAGCCACCACGAGTACCTCTGACATGGTCCCCTCCTCGTTATAGTGGATATGACCTTCGCCCCGCGCAAGAATCTGCAGTACGGCGTCTCGCGAGCATTCTATGAAATGCAACGTACGGGCGCAAGAGAATTGTTCCGGTGGTAGTAATGGGTCAGTTACGGGGGGGATTTTCACCCCCCACCCCGACCCTCCCCCTCAAGGGGGGAGGGGGATAATGTGGGAGCCCCCCATGAGTGACCCCGTACCGGTGGGAAGATGGGAAATCAATACCTGATCGGTTCGCTCAGGCTGGTTTGGAGCACTTCATTCAACCCGTGGGCAAAGACGCAGGCGATGAATCGGTACTGCCCGTCTGTCATATCCGATGAAGTGGAGAACGGCAGCTCATAGCGCGCCGGGGAGTCGAAGGGGAGTGATCGCGCGATGCGTTCCACCCTGCGGAGGCTGGTGACGGTCTTGAGGGATTGGAGCGATTGATTAAAAGCCATCACGCCCCCCGTTGCGTCCACGATGCCGAGCGCCACATCGGCGGTTGGGGCAAGCCCGGGAACTATCGTGCAGGAGAGTCTGAGACCGGCCCGCCCGTTTGCCGGGGGATCCATGGTGAGGCCCAGTTGAAGTCCCGGTCGCGGTGTGGGCGTCGGCGTCACCGCAGACGCCACTTCGATGATGCGCGCCGTGCGACCGTAGCCGACCACTTCACCAATGATGGTGTGACTGCCGGGGGCAAGGGAGTAGTCGGACGGCGCGTGGGTGAATGCGGGCCAGCTGTATGTCCCTTCCGCCGGGACGGTGACCTGGGTGGGGGAATCGATGAAGGTCATCCCGTCGGACCAGCGGTAGGCCCCGTCTATCGTATAATCGACCTGGTAGCCGCTGGGAAAGGTCAGGAGCAGATCGGCGGGAGAGCCATTGAATGCGCTCACGCTGATATGCACCGGTTCATCGGGAAGATAGATATCCTTGTCGGTCGTGAGCCGGACCTCTACTGAGGGTCGCAGCACGGCAGCGGATGATGCGTGGCGGGACATTGACAGCATGCATACCGTGAGAATGCACATGCATGCCGGGATCCTCCCGTATGAAACGAGTGCCGAACCAATACTGCAATGACGAGCGCAACGCATGTACACTTGTATCAAAATAATAAGTATTCGGCAAGCAATATTTACCGTAGTTCTGACCTTTGCACATGTATTCCTATCCGCTATACTGGCGTCTGGTTGGTGCGGTACACGGGGAGGTGATAATGAAGGCTGCGGCCCCATCACGCGTTTCGCTTATGTTGACTCGCTTCCTGAATCCACTGCTCATTGTCGTGATCGTGCTGGCGAGCTTCATGCTCTTGAGCGCCTACTTTGTCGAGACCGATCAGTTCATCTATGCCTCGGCCGCACAGCGCGGCATTGATAACCGGATCAGCCTCATCTACGTTCTCGCGAGCCTCGCCGTCTTTGGAGCCCCCCAGCCGCAGCCCGACCACCGTGACCGGGCGATCAGAGCGGCGCTGGCAATGTGCCGGGCGCTCGCCGAGTTCAACGCGGAGCAAGGCGAGGATGGCCAGCCCGAGCTGGCGGTCGGCATGGGGGTGCATAGCGGGCTCGTCCTGGCCGGCAATATCGGCACCGCGAACAAGATCGAATACACGATGATTGGCGACCCCGTGAACGTCGCCCAGCGCCTCGAGGAGATCATCATTGAGAAGGGAACTCCGCTTATCTGCTCCGGGGCGACGCTCGGCCCCTACAAACAGCGTTACCCGCACGAACCCCTCGGCATCGTCCAGGTGAGGGGGCGTACCGATACGATAGATATCTACTCTCTCATGCCGGCGATCCGGCGCCCGCAGCAGTCGAACGGTGCCGCGTGAGGGAACCGGCATGCCGTTCATACACGTCACCACATCCATGAATAGACTTCGTGCATCCCTCGCCGCCCTGTGCATTTTCCGGCTCGGACTCCTCCTCGCGGGGCCCGCAGACGCTGCGCGATGCGCCTCCTGCGGCATGGACACGCGCGCGGAGTGGCACTATTGTCCCTGGTGCACGGCGCCGATTGGCGGATTCGCGGTCGCGACCGGAGACGCGGGAAATCTCCTCATCGGTGTGGAGGGGCCCACTGCGAAGGTCTATCGAGAGCCGGCATCATTCAGAGGACTCAGGACGACGGAGGCAGCCTTCTCACTTGCCCGGAATGAGTATGAGGCGGTCCAGGTGGTGCTCTTCCCCGTGCCGCGGGGTGTGACGCGCGCCACCCGGTCGTTTACCTGGGAGATGAGCGATCTCACCTCGAAATCGGGGCGGCTCCCCGCATCGCGCGTCAGCATATCCCCCGTGGGATATGTCACGCCCCGCCCGCAATATTACGGCCAGGATTACACCGGGGCTCACCCGGATCCACTTGCCCCCGACGCCGGGTACCGAGGGGGAGCGGTGCAGGTCCGCGAGGGAGAGCTCCAGCCGCTCTGGGTGCTCCTCTTTGCCCCGACCGACACCCCCCCCGGCGAGTACCGCGGGACGCTGACGATCAAGGAGGGAGGGAGGGCGGTTGCGCAGGTGATGGTGCGCCCCCGCGTACGTACCTTCGCGCTTCCCTCGGCGATGCATCTGCCCGCCGCATTTGATTTCTACGGCATACGCGAGCAGTATCCGCGCCGGCCGGGGGAGTTTGCTCCCGCCTGGGAGAAGCGGCTCGCCGGGATCGAAGAGGCGTGCTACCGCGACATGCTCGCGCACCGGATCAGCCCGATCAGGAATCTGGGCTACCCGCAATTCCTCGGCAGCGAGAACGGAACACCCGCATTCGATTTCACGGAATTCGATCAGAACTATAAAAAATATATCGAGGAGCTGCACCAGCCGCGTTTCGCCGTCGCGCCGGAATGGCCGGGGTGGGGGACGGGCAACTTCGAGGCATGGAAACCAAACGCATGGGTCGGCTTCCGCACCACGGCCGCATTGAAGGCGACATTCGGAGCGATCTGCGCGCATCTTGGGGAACGGGGGTGGCTTGAGAAGGCGTACGTCTACTCGATCGACGAGCACCCCGGGCAATGGACGCGCGATATCTGCGCCCGCATCCACGAGGCATGCCCGAAATTAAAGAACCTCCTCACCATCATGGTGGCCGACGGGTATCCAGAGGCGGATATCTGGTGCCCGAGGATGTATGAGCTCACCCCCGAGCGACTCGCTCTCGGCAAGCGTTTCCAGCGGGAGGGGAAGGAGCTCTGGGTGTATACCTCGAGCCCCCGCCCGCCGTTTCCCACGCTCGTCATCGACTGGGATCTCATCAATTGCCGCATCATCCCGTGGATGTGCTGGAAATTCGGTTTGAACGGCTACCTATCCTGGTGCATTAATTTCTGGAAGGGGAATCCGTGGGATGACCCCGGCTGCTATATGCACCAGAACGGCAACGGCTTCCTCTACTACCCTGGTGCAGAGGGAGTGGTGGGTTCGCTCAGGCTCGAGGCGTTCAGAGACGGGTTGGAGGACTATGAGTACCTCTGGTTGCTGCGCGAATGCGTGCGGCGATGTGAAGGGAAAGGGGAGGGGGGGAACGCATTGCGGGAGGCGACAGCGCTGCTTGGCATCGAGGATTCCGTGGTGAGGTATTTTGACCGGTTTACTTATGATCCCCGGATGGTGTATACTATGAGGGAAAGGGTTGCTGCGTGTATCGAGGAGCTGGGGGGTGATGGATGAGGGGGGTCGATTGTCGCGGGCTGCTCTGCGCGCTGACGGTGTTCATCGCCGTCTGCGCGGCCGCTTCCGCGGCGCAATGCCCGGGCTGCAAAGCGGAGATGCAGGAGGGGTGGAAGTTCTGTCCGTTCTGTGCCGCGAAGATTCAGCCTCCCCAACCCGCCGTGTGCCCGAAATGCGCTACCCGCGTCGAGCCGGGCTGGAAGGCCTGCCCGATATGCGGCGCCTTGCTCCAGGAGGCCCCTGCCCCGCCCGCCCCCGCGCAGGCACCGGCCCTCAAAGATGCCAAGGTCCTCTGGGATTTTAAAAAGGAGAGCGATCTCTCTGCATGGAAGTGTCTTGACGGCGCGACCGCTTCAATCATTCATGAGCACGTGACGTCGGGCGCCAATGGGGTCAAGATAGATTTCCCGGCGAGCCCCGAAGGCGCCCCCGGATTCAAGTTCGAAAAGGGCACGGTCAATATGTCGGGATACGCGACCCTCGAGGCTGATATCTATAATTCCGGCACCCAGCCCCTTTCACTCTCGGTGAAGCTCAAGAGCAACGAACACGCCAGGCAGACCACCACGGAGGTCGAGCTCCCCCCCTCCTCGGCAAAGGCGCTGCAGATTCCGCTCGACTCAATCGCCCGGCGCGTCGATCTGAACGATATCATGTACCTGAATTTCTTTTTCTGGCAGCCGCCCCAGGGCGGCACGATATATATCAACAGTATCCGGCTGGTCAAGTAGCGCTGGCCGGCTTACGACAAGGAGCTCCTTAATGAAACATCGTGAGCGCGACGGGAAGGAACGCAGGAGATACCTGCGTATTCCGTTCTGGGCGAATATCCACTTCCAGGTGACGCCGCCGCCCAGCGGCCACATGGATCTGGTGAGCATCGAGTACCCGCAGCAC
>JAPLCY010000302.1 GCA_026391995.1 Candidatus Auribacterota bacterium | reverse complement strand
GTCGCGGGGGCGGCAGGCGAGCGCCCGGCGGAGGGTGCCGCGGGCCGCGGCGCAGTCGCCGAGCTGCGCCGTGAGCGCCCCGGATTCGGCGGGGGCCTGGAAGAGCGTTGTCTGGGTGCGGGACGCATCGTCGAACGCCTTCTCGGCGAGGCTCCTGCGCTCGAGTGAGAGCCAGACCTTCCCCTCCTCGAGGGCCGGCAGGGCAAAATGGGGATCGGCGTTGCGCGCCTGGTTCAGAAACCGGAGGGCGGCATACGGTTGGCGGCGGGCGGCCTCGATCCGTCCGCGCAGGCAGCAGAGGTCCGGCGAGTCCGGGAACCGCCCGAGCATGCGGTCGGTCTCCGCGGCGGCGGCGGTGCGGTCGTTCTGCCTGAGCGCGCGCAGCGCGCGTGACATGCCGCCGAGCAGCTCCGGCGGGAGGCGGGGGGTGCGGGCCACATCGGTCTTTGGATACAACTTCAGCGCGGCATACTCGGCCAATGCCTGAAGTGTCCGGGGGTCTTGTGCGTCGACCCTGAAGACTTGCCCGGTTTCCCCGCGTGCGCTGCACACAGTAAAAGTCACTGCGGCCGTTTCTCCTTCACGCCTGAAATGCCCCAGCAGGCAGCCGGAGGCTCCGGAATCCTCGCAGAATCCCCGGACCCCTTCGGGTGTGGGCCGGCCGGCAGCGTCGTAGAGGCGGGCGAATTGCGCCGGCGAAATGGCGGGCGTGACGGCCTCGCAGGCGTTGGAGGTATTGAGCGTCCTCGCGATGAGATACGGAATCCCGATCGCGAAGCTCTCGTCCCCGGCGCGCGGATTCCCCAGGCGGCACAGGTCGCCGATCAGAATGGTGTCCGCGCCCGCCGTCGCGGCGAGGAGGAGGGGAACCAGGAGGGGCAGCACTCTCTTCATGGCCGTATTATAGCGAAGGGCACGCACCCGGAGGGCGCTTTTTTGTTGCACTCCCCTTCTCTGATTATATAATGGTAAATACGGTGGTTTTAAGCGGGCGTAGCTCAATGGTAGAGCTCCAGCCTTCCAAGCTGGTCATGTGGGTTCGATCCCCATCGCCCGCTCCACGTTACTATTTCCTTCCGTATGTGCTCCCGTCACCGGAGCCGGAGAGGTACGACGCGGCAATGCGCCTTGGACTGGTATTCAACCCCTTTTCCTACAAGCTGCACGAGGAGAATCTCAAGATTGTGCAGCGATTCTTCGGCCTCTTCCCCCCCCTGAGCCTGGCCTGGGTGGCGGGCATCGCCGAGCGGGCGGGGCATGAGGTGACGATCGTCGACGCCCGCACCCTCGGCCTCAGCAGGGAGGCCACGCTCACCCGTCTCCGTGAGTTCAAGCCAGACATCATCGGTTTCATGATGACCACCTACATGTTCCGGGAAACGCTCGACTGGATACGGTACCTGAAGCAACACCTCAAGGTGCCCGTGGTGGTGGGCGGCTACAACCTCCGCGTGTACCCGCGGGAGTCGGTGATGCCTGAGGAGATCGACTTCGGCGTCGTGGAGCACGCGTATCACACCCTCCCGGGGCTCCTGGAGGAGCTCGAGGGGGGGAGGCGGTTCGCCGTGGTGCCGGGGCTCGTGTACAAGGAGGGGGGGAGGGTTGTCGTTACGCCTCATGATCTCGAGATTGATTTCGACAAGTTTCCGAACCCTGCCCGGCACCTGCTGCCGAACGAGCGCTACGCGGAGTTCCCCACCGAGCGGCGGAACTTCACGGTCATGGTGACTTCCCTCGGGTGTCCCCGGCGCTGTCTCTTCTGCGAGGCGGGGGGGACACGCTACGCCCCGCGCAGCCCCGCCACCGTCGTGGCGGAGATGGAGGAGTGCTACACGAGGTACGGCGTGCGCGAGATCGACATCTTCGACTACGAGTTCCCCTGCCTCAGGGCCCGGACCCTCGAGATATGTCGCCTGTTGAGGGAAAAGGCGATGGACCTCGAGTGGGCATGCCGCGCGCGGGTGGACTCCGTGGACGAGATATTGCTCGCGGAGATGAAGGCGGCGGGCTGCCGCAGGATTTACTACGGCCTCGAATCGGGCTCGCAGGAGATACTGGATCGGGTTAACAAGGGTGTCACACTAGGGCGGATCGAGGACACGATCCGGATGACGAAGGAGCTCGGGATACGGCCGCTCGGTTTCTTTCTCATAGGCGCCCCGGGCGAGACGCGCGATACGGTGCGCCAGACGCTCCGCTTCGCCAAGCGGCTCGACCTCGACTACGTGCAGTTCTCGAAGACGCTCGCCAAGCCGCTCACCCCCCTCTGGCGGCGCCTTGTGGAGGAAACCGGCTATGACTACTGGCGCGAGTACATCCTCGGGAACGTCGAGGAGCAGGTGCTGGCGCGGCCGTGGACCGGACTGACGAACGGGGAGGTTGACCGCCTCGCGCGCCGCGCCTACCTGAGCTACCATATGCGCCCCAGCTTTCTCCTGCGCTCGGCGCGCCGCGTGAGGTCGTTCAGCGAGTTCAAGCGGAAGTTCCTCGCGCTCTACGAAATGGTCTTCAACCAGGAACCGACATCGATGCGGGACGACGCCTTTACGGCATACGCGGACAATGCCATCGCGCTGCCTCATTAAAAAAATCGCCGCGGGGTGCAGAAAAAATCACGACCGGAGCCATTGATCGTATGAGTACTGAACGGATACTTGGCGCGCTCGCGCAATCGGCCGCAGCCCTCTTCAGGGAGGCCGACCTCGGGCGGGCGTTGAAGGCGCTCCTCAGGAGCCTCGGAAAGGCCACGGGGGTGAGCCGGGTGTACTACTTCGAGAACCACCGCAATCCCAAAGGCGAGCTGGTTTCATCACAGCGCTGTGAGTGGGTCGCGCCGGGGGTGACGCCACAGATTGACAACGCGGAGCTCCAGGGACTGCGATCGGCCAGGTTCAGGGGCTTGCGCGATCACCTGAGCCGGAAGCCGTTCCACGGCCTCGTGAAGGATCTCTCCCCCGCGCTTCGCGCAATGCTCCGCAGTCAGGATATCCTCGCGATCGCCCTTGTCCCCATCTTTGTGAACAAGGAATGGGCGGGATTTCTCGGGTTCGACGATTGCGCGACCCCCCGCCGCTGGTCGCGCGCGGAGCTGGATTCCCTCCAGGCGACCGCCAACATGCTCGGGGGGGCGATCGAGCGCCGCCAGAGCGAGGACACGGTGCGGAGCATCCTCGAGGACGGGATAGACTCGCTCGGAAGCGGCCTCTTCATCATCAGCCCCGACTCCAGGATCATCTGGATGAACCGCGCCATGGAGGAGTTCTTCGGCATCCGGCGTAAGGGCGTTCTCGGGACGGACGTGCGCACATTCATTCATGAGCAGATAGAAAGGATTATTCTGAACCCCGGGGAGTTCACGCGCGAGGTGCTCTCTGCGTATCAGCACAAGAGCCATATCCACCGGCTCCGCTGTGAAGTAAAGGAGGGGCCGGGGAGACGTCACCGGGTGCTTCACTACTGGAGCACGCCGCTCACCCGCGGACCGCTGGCGGGGGGTCGGATCGCCCACTACATTGACATGACCCCCCTCGAGCACGCCGCGGAGGCGCTCCGCGCGTCAGAGCGACAGTACCGCGACCTGGTCGAGAAGATGGACGAGGGATTGGCGCACATCGATGAGAATCTGATGTTCAGGTTTGTGAACCGCAGTTTCTGCCGGATGCTCGGCTACACGGCTGGGGAGATGATCGGCCTCCGGGTGGACAGCTTCCTTGATGAGCGCGACCGGCCGATCCTGCAGAGGACGTGGCGCCGCAGAAAGCGCGGGGAGTACAGTCGCTATGAGCTGCGCATGCGCTCCAAGGGGGGGGATGTGGTCCCGCTCCAGGTGTCCGCGGCCCCCGTCCGCGACGAGGGGGGACGCTTCCGGGGGAGTTACGCCATGCTGGTGGATATTCGCGAGCGGCGGAGCCTGGACCGGATGAGGGACGATATCCTCACCGATGTCTCCCATGAATTGAAGGCCCCCACCGCGAAGATCCAGATGGGGCTGGAGCTGCTCAAGAAGACGCTGCGGGGCGGCGAAAGCGACGGGGAGCGGCTCGGGATCGCGATGATCGAATCTGAAATTATCAGGCTCAGGAGGAATCTCGATTCTCTCATGGAGTGCGCCGCGTTCGAGGCGGGGATGGTGCCGATGAAGAAAGGGCCGGCCGCTGTCGAACCGGTCCTGAGGGCCGTTGTCGAGGAGTACAAGGCACAGGCCCGCGAGCGGGGGGTCACGCTCTCCTTTTCGGTAGAGCCGCGGAATGTTCTGATCGACGCCGACGCCGAGAAGTTTATTCAGCTTATGCGCCAGCTTGTGGATAATGCCATTAAGTTCTCTCATTCGGCCCCGGTCATGATCGTCGCACGGCGCGATGGGGGCGAGCTCGTTATATCGGTTGCCGACCGGGGGAGGGGGCTCGAGCCGAGGTACCTGGAGCGGATATTTGACAAGCACTATCAGCGCTATCCGAGCGAGGCAGGGCTTGGCCTGGGGCTGACCATAAGCCGGAAGATAGTCGACCTCCATGGGTGGCGTATCTGGGCTGAGTCCCCCGGCACGGGTAAGGGGATGACGGTTTTGGTTGCCATACCCGGTTTTTCCCTGGGGCGCACAGCGGTATAGTCTCGCTCTCTGATCTGCTCAAAAACAGGGCAGGAGTGCTCGAAAAATGAGCAATCCACCCAACCGTGCTGCTGCCCTGTTCAGTCGCCATGGCGTTAATACCTATCCTACGTTGTTCCAATAAGTTAAAATCCACAGAACGCCTCATTATCCCGCCTGGTTGGCATGCATTATGCTACCTTCTCTTCTAATCCATGTTGCCGAATCAAAATGCATCAGCGTTGAAAATCCATGATCATCAAATTATCTCGCGAATGTGTAAGAGTGGTTCCATACCCTAACTTGAAGGAGAAGTCATGGAAGATCACATCGGCCTCGCGCATTCCATGTTCCGGTCATTCATCGCGCTTACCGGCGCGCGGTGCGGAATGTTACTTCTCCGCGCCGGGTCGGGCGGGGAGTGGCGGATTGCCGCCGAAGACGGCATGCCGAAGGACCGTTCCGGCGATGTCTCCGCCGACTTCTGTGCAGAGGTTATCTCCCGTGCCGGGCGAATCGGAAGTGCGGTCGCAGGCTGCGATACTGCCCGCCGCGTAGAGCCGATGCTTTACGAGGGCGGCATCGGCGGCCGTCAACGCGGCTTTATGCTGTGTGTGCCGCTGCGAGTGGGGGAGCGACTCGTCGGCGTGATCTATGCGGATGGTGAAGGTCGCCCCCTGTCGCCGGAGGCCCCGGCCTCTGCCGGACAGGATCAACTCCCGTTCACGGCATTGACCAATGGGGCGGAATCAGATCAGGTAAGATGGGGGACGCGGGAGATACTCGGATCCACGGATGCGATCCACGGCGTCCGGCGCCTGGTGGAAAAGGCCGCCCGGGGGTCGAGCACCATCCTCATCGAGGGGGAGACCGGCACGGGCAAGGAGCTTGTGGCGCAGGCGATTCATTCCAGGAGCGCGCGGCACCGGAAGATCTTTCTCGCGCAGAACTGCGCGGCCATGCCCGATGGATTGCTCGAGAGCGAGCTCTTCGGACACTGCAGGGGCGCCTTCACGGGGGCACTGGCGGAGAGGCGCGGGCTTTTTGAGGTTGCCAATGGGGGCACCGTGTTCCTCGATGAGATCGCCGACTGCACACCGGCGATGCAGGCAAAACTACTCAGGGTCCTCGAGAGCGGTGTGATCCGCCCAATCGGCGGGACGCGCGAGCTGAAGATCGACATGAGGGTCATTGTCGCGACCAACCGCACGCTCGAAGACGAGGTGAGGAGAGGGCGCTTTCGGAGGGATCTCTACTACCGGCTGAGCGTGTTTCCGATCCGCATGCCGGCGCTCCGCGAGCGACCCGAAGATATTCCCCTCCTCGCAAAGCATTTCCTCGCCACTCATGCCGGAAGGATGCGGAGGGGAATACGCGGCTTCACCGCGGGGGCGATGGAGGTTCTGAAATCATACGAATTCAAAGGCAATGTGCGGGAACTTGAGAATGAGATCGAGCGGCTGGTGGCGATGCACGAGGGGGGCGGGATGATCGAGGCCGGCGAGCTTTCCCGCAAGATCACCTGCCGCCCGCTCAAGCCGGGGCACCGGGGCGGAGAGGCGCCGCTCAGGGAAGCGTTGCGCGAATTCGAGCGTGAATTCATCAAGGCGAACCTCGACTCCTGCGGCGGCAATAAGACCAGAGCCGCGAAGCGCCTCGGGATAAGCCGTTACGGTCTTTACAAGAAGATAGGGGGCCGGGGCGGGGAGCCGGAATTATTAGCCGACGGACCTGAGGGTCACTGTGTCCTGTAGTACGTCTCACCGCGGAAGCGGTGCGCCGCGGCCCGCCCCGATTTGACGAGTCGCGCGAGGCATGCCGCAATGGCGGCC
>JAPLCY010000044.1 GCA_026391995.1 Candidatus Auribacterota bacterium | reverse complement strand
GGCGGGGGTGTGGCAGACCCGCTGCGCATGAACGGCAGCGAGATCATCCGCGCCGTCAGGGACGCGGGGATCGTCGGTCTCGGCGGGGCCGAATTTCCAACGCACGTGAAGCTCCTCCCGCCGCCCGGGAAAACGCTTGACTGCCTGATCATCAACGGTGTCGAGTGCGAGCCGTACCTCACCGCTGACCACCGCCTCATGCTGGAGCGCACAGGGGATCTCCTCGGCGGAATTCGCCTCTTCATGCGCGCCGCGGGCGTGGGGTGCGCGCTGGTGGGGATAGAGGAGAACAAGCGGGACGCCTGCGACGCGCTGCGGCGGATGATAGGGGAAGCCGGGGATGTCGTGCCGGTGCTCCTGGAGGTGAAATATCCGCAGGGAGCGGAGAAGCAGCTCATCAAAGCCCTCACCGGGCGCGAGGTCCCCCGCCGGGGCCTGCCTGCCGATGTCGGGGTGATCGTGCAGAACGTGGGGACGGCGGTCGCGGCGTGGGAGGCATGCCGGCTCGGGAAACCGCTCTATGAGCGCGTGGTGACCGTATCGGGACCGGCGGTGCGGGAAGCCGGAAATCTCATGGTGCGGATCGGGACGCTTTTTAAAGAGGTGATCGCGCAGTGCGGCGGCCTCACCGGGGACGCGGGATTGCTCATCATGGGGGGCCCGATGATGGGTGTGGCACAGTGGAGCATGGATGTGCCTGTCGTGAAAGGGACCTCGGGGATTGTGGCGATGCCCGCGGGCATGGCACGGAAGGGAGAGGAGGCGTGTATCCGGTGCGGGAGGTGTCTCGAGGTGTGCCCGATGGGGCTCTCGCCGGCGCTCATCCGCCAGGCGGTGGAAAAGGGCCGCTGGGATCTCGCGGCGGAACACGGCGTGGAGGAATGCATCGAGTGCGGCGCCTGCGTCTACGTCTGCGCCACCGACAGAAATCAGATACAGCTTTACAAGCGGGCCAAGCTCGAGATAAGAAAAGGAAAGACCGATGCCGGAAGAGCAGCGTAGGATGTTTATACTGGCCCCCGCCCCGCACATCGTCGAGGGCGATTCCTCCCGGGGGATCATGTGGCGGGTCATCCTGGCCCTGCTCCCGGCCCTCGCGTGGGGGATCTGGTCGTTCGGCTTGGACGCGCTCCGGCTTGCCCTCGCCGCCGCGGGGTGCTGCGTGCTCTGCGAGGCGGCGGTCCAGAAGCTTCTCGGGAAACGGATGACGGTGGACGACGGGAGCGCGGTGGTGACCGGCCTGCTGCTGGCGTACAACCTCCCCCCGGGTGTTCCGGTCTGGATGGTGGCGGTGGGCAGCGTGGTGGCGATCGCCGTCGCCAAGCAGGCGTTCGGCGGACTCGGATGCAACATATTCAACCCCGCGCTCATCGGGCGGGCATTCATGATGGCGTCGTACCCCGTGGCGATGACGACGTGGCGTCCGTACGGCGCATGGCACGGCCTCACCGGGGCGACGCCGCTCGGGATCATAAAGGAGAAGCTTCCGCTGCCGCTCCCGGCCTACGGTGATATGTTCCTCGGGCGCATCGGGGGCTGCGTGGGGGAGACCTCGACGCTCCTGCTCCTTCTCGGCGCCCTTTATCTCCTCAGCCGCGGGGATATCACCTGGCACGCGCCGGCGTCGTTTCTCGGGAGCCTCGCCCTGTTCAGCCGGCTGAGCGGGCGCGATCCGCTTTTCTCCCTCCTCGCCGGCGGCGCGGTGCTGGGGGCGTGTTTTATGGCGACCGACATGGTGACCATCCCGCTCTCCGGCGTGGGGAGGCTCATATTCGGCGCGGGCTGCGGCGCAATCACCGCGGTCATACGCAGGTGGGGCGGGTATCCCGAGGGGGTATGCTATGCGATCCTCCTCATGAACGCCGTCACGCCGATCATCGACCGGTATACCCAGCCGCGGCGGTTCGGCGCACGGGGCGGGGGAGGGAAGTGATGGGCGACATCCTGAAGCTCACCGCCATCCTGGCCGTCGTCTGCGCGCTGAACGGCCTCGCCCTGGGGGTGGTTTACGAGGTCACGAAGAAGGCCATCGATGACTCCTCCGCCAAATCGTTCACCCAATCGCTCACGGTGGTTCTGCCGAAGGCGGTAAGTTTTTCTCGGGAAAAGTCGCTCCCGCTCCCCGGGGGCGGGAGCGTCAGTTACCATGAGGGATATGACGCCTCCGGCGCAGTCGTCGGCTATGCCCTCAGTGACAAGCGGCAGGGGTACCAGAGCGTGATCAAGATCATGGTGGGCATAGATCCCGGGGGGGTAATCCAGGGGCTCAAGGTGATCGAGCAGGCGGAGACGCCGGGGCTCGGCGCCCGCGTCGAGGAGGTCAGGGTCAGCGCCACGCTATGGGATGCCGTTGCCGATGCCGTGCGCGGCCGCAGCGCGCCTTCTTCCACGACCGAACCATGGTTCCAGGAACAGTTCAGGGGCCTCACCGCGGGGCACCTCGCGGTGCTCAAGGCCACCGAGCGAGGAAAGGGGATTCACGCCATCACCGGGGCGACCGTCACGAGCAGGGCTCTCACCGCCGCCGTGCGGGAATCAATCGACCGTTTCATGAGGGCGAAGGGGGGGAGGGCCTGATGGGGAACCACTGGAAGGAGTTCAGCAAGGGGATCGTCGAGCTCAACCCGATTTTTGTGATTGTCCTGGGGCTCTGCCCGACCCTCGCGGTCTCCGTCAGCATTTCGAACGCCCTCGGCATGGGGGCGGCGGCGACATTCGTCCTCCTGGGCTCGAATATCGTCATCGCCGCCCTGATGTCCCTGCTCGGCGCGCTTTGCTCAAAGGCGCTGCTCGACCAGGTCCAGAAAATCAGGATTCCGATCTACATCGTGATCATCGCCTCCTTCGTGACGATCGTGGACCTCTTCATGCATGGCTTCGCGCCGGCGCTCTACGCGCGTCTCGGCATCTATGTCCCGCTCATCGTTGTGAACTGTATCATCCTCGGGCGGGCCGAGGCGTTCGCCGCGTCGCACGGCGTGCTGGCCTCGACCCTCGACGCCCTCGGCATGGGGGCTGGCTTCACGCTCGCGCTCCTGCTCCTCTCCGCGGTGCGGGAGGTCGTCGGGGCAGGCACGTTCTACGGTTATCTCGTCTTCGGACAGCGCTTCACCCCGATGCTCATCATGACGCTCGCGCCCGGGGCGCTGCTCACCTTCGGGTTCATGATGGGGGCATTCAGGTACTTTAAACGGCGCGCGTCGCGCTGGTGAACAACTTCATCTTCTGCCAGTTCCTGGGGCTGTGCCCGTACATCGGCGTGACCGAGCGGACCTCCTCGGCTGTCGGGATGGGGATGGCGGTGATATTCGTGATGGCGCTCACCTCGGCGATCACCTGGGCGGTGTACGAGTGGGTGCTGGTGCCGTTCGGGATCACCTACCTCTATATCATCGCCTTCATCCTGGTGATCGCGGCGTTCGTCCAGATGGTCGAGATGTTCCTTCAGAAATCACTCCCCGCCCTCTACCGCGCGCTCGGCATCTACCTGCCCCTCATCACCACCAATTGTGCCGTCCTCGGGGTCGCGACGCTCAACATGCGCCAGCTTTTCGGGACGCCGCACAGCCTGGTGAAGTGCGTGGTCCAGGGGCTGGGGGGGGCATCGGATTCACGCTGGCGATGCTCATCATGGCGGGCATCCGCGAGCGGCTGGAGCTCTGCGACGTGCCGGAATCGCTCCGCGGCATCCCGATCGCCCTGATCACCGCCGGGCTGACGGCGATCGCCTTTCTTGGTTTTTCGGGACTTTCATTCTAGGTTCTTTTCCGTTTTGTGTGGGTGTTTTTAGATCTCCTCCCCCCTTGAGGGGGAGGAGAAAAAGAGATTTACTCACACGAGGTGGAAGAGAGCATCATTTCAAGGGTGGACCATGCAGGAGATAACGGTATATTCGCTCACCGTGCTGGGGGCCATGGGGCTGATACTGGGCCTCGTGCTGGCCTTCTTTGGCAGGATATTCTCCGTCACCGTCGATCCGCGGATCGAGGAGGTGGCGGGCGCCCTGGCCGGCCTCAACTGCGGCGTCTGCGGTTACCCCGGGTGCCGTGCGATGGCCGAGGCGCTTGTCGCGGGCAAGGCGCGGGCGAGGCAGTGCACGCCGGGCGGCGCGGAGGTGGTGAAGAAGGTGTCCGCCATCCTCGGCACCGCGGAGCAACCCGCCGAGCCGAGGGTTGCCGCGGTGCGATGCCGCGGCGGGAGGGAAGCGGCGATCGAGAAGGCCGAATACCGGGGTGTTCCCGACTGCGTGTCCGCGGAGCTCCTCGGCGCGGGGCCGAAGGCGTGCGTGTGGGGATGTCTCGGGATGGGCTCATGCGTGAGGGTGTGCCCGTTCGACGCGATCCACATGTCGGCGGACAGGCTTCCCGAGATTGACGAGAACGGATGCACCGGCTGCGGCAAATGCGCGGTTGTCTGCCCGCGGCATATCATCGCACTCATCCCGCGCAGCCAGCGCGTCTACCTCGGCTGCATCTCCGGGGAGAAGGGGAAGCGGGTGAAAGAGGTCTGCGCCGTAGGCTGCACCGCCTGCGGCCTATGCGCTCAGCCAAAGATTACGCCCTCGGGAAGGGTTCTGCTTAAGGATAATCTCCCTGAATTCCCGCCCGACTGGAGCGATTTCGCGACGGCGGCCGAGAAGTGTCCCTCGCGCTGTTTCGTCGTGCGTCTGAACTGAACATCTGGAGGCCTTGATATGGCGCTGATCCTCGATGGGAAGGGAGTGGCAGCGGCAATTCGCGCGGAGGTGCGCGAGGGGACGGCACAGCTCCAGAGGGAGCGCGGCATCGTTCCGGGGATCGCCTTTATCACCGCCGGCGAGGATCCGGCATCGATGGCCTATGTCACGATGAAGGAGCGCGCGTGCGCGGAGGCCGGCATCCGCTCCTGGCAGTTTTCCCACCTTGGGGCTGCGCGGGAGGGTGAGCTCCTCGCGAAGATCAACGAGCTGAACGCCGACCCCCGTGTGCACGGTGTCCTGGTGCAGCTCCCCCTGCCTGCGGGAATCGACACGAATCG
>JAPLCY010000053.1 GCA_026391995.1 Candidatus Auribacterota bacterium | reverse complement strand
GTAACAACAGTCATTAGTTTCTAGTTCCTGGACTAAAGTAAAAAAGCAAAACATTAGAATCACTAACAACAGTCATAACTGCAGCCCGGGGTTGAAAGTCAAAAGTCTAAAAAAATAAGAGCCAATCCACGGCATGCGAGGCTCCATTAGTGTAACAATTCAGGCACTTGAGTGCCACTGCAAACGTGTACACGGGGCATGGGGTCACCTACGGTGGATATTTTCACTCCCCATCCGCTGTAGGCGGACAAGCCCTGACTTTATCCGCCGCAGGCGGGCCTCCCTCCGCCGGAGGCGCCTGCCTGCCGGTCATCCGATGCTGAGCATCTTCAGGATGCGAAGTACAGGCAGGGACAAGCCTCAAGCTCGCTCGCCTATGGCGAGGGGGGAGGGGGAGGATATAACCTTATAATGCCATTATTACGAAGCAACTCGTGCCCCCTGCCTGCCTGTGCATAAATCTGTTGCCACCCCCCCCTTCCCGTTGTATACTGTGGCACTCATCAGGGGGAGGTTCCTTACGTGACACGGAAGATACGTATTGCTATTGCCGGCGTCGGCAACTGCGCGAGCTCTCTTATCCAGGGGATAGAATATTACAGGAGGCACGGAAGCGGGACGCCCGAAGGGTCGCTCGGCCTCATGCACTGGGATATACAGGGGTACACCCCCGCGGGCATCGACGTGGTGGCGGCAATCGACATCGACCGCCGCAAGGTGGGAAAGCCCCTCCACACCGCCATCTTCCAGAAGCCCAACTGCACAAAAACCATTGTCCCGGACATGCCCGCGAGCGCGGTCGTGGTCCAGGCAGGCCCGCTCCTGGACGGTCTCTCTCCACACATGGAGGGATATGACGAGGACAAGGTCTTTCTTCCCTGCGACACCCCGGCAGCCGATATCGAGAAGCTGTTGAAGGAGAGCGGCGCCGAGATACTGCTCAACTACCTCCCGGTCGGATCGCAGAAGGCAACCGAATACTACGCCCGCTGCTGTCTGAACGCCGGGGTGAGCTTGATCAACTGCATGCCGGTCTTCATCGTGTCCGATCCCGCGTGGGCAAAACAGTTCACCGAACGGGGCATACCGGCCGTGGGGGACGATGTCAAGGCGCAGCTCGGCGCCACCATCGTCCATCGGACCCTCGCCAGGCTCTTCGACGACCGCGGCGTCCGCCTCGATCGCACCTACCAGCTCAACACGGGGGGCAATACCGACTTCCTCAACATGCTCAACCACGACCGCCTTAGATCCAAGCGGATATCCAAAACCGAGGCGGTACAGTCACAGCTCAGGATCCCGCTGGAACAGGACAATATACATATCGGCCCCTCGGACTACGTGCCCTGGCAGAAGGATAACAAGGTATGTTTTTTAAGGATGGAGGGGCGCGGCTTCGGCGGGGTCCCCCTCCACATCGAGCTCCGGCTTTCCGTTGAAGACTCCCCCAACAGCGGCGGCGTGGCCATTGACGCCATTCGCTGCTGCAAGGTCGCGCGGGATCGCAAGGTCGCGGGGCCGCTCCATCCGGTGTGCGCCTACACGATGAAGCACCCTCCGAAACAGATGCCCGATAACGAGGCGCGCCTGCTCATCGAGCAGTTCATCGCCGGCCGCGCATAGCCATCGGTATGATGACCTACACCGAGTTCGTCCGCCGCGGGGTGAACCGGTTCAAGGACTCGGTCATCTCGCTCCTGGTTCGCCGCGGGATCTCCGCAAACGCCATCACCTTCATCGGCTTCCTCCTCTCCTGCCTCGCCGGCGTCTCCTTCGCCCTCGGAATCTTTCCGCTGGGGGGATTCATGATCTTGTTCGCGGGCGCCTGCGATATTTTTGACGGCGCGGTCGCGAAACGGACGGGCACGGTGAGCCCGTTCGGCGGCTTCCTCGATTCGTGCCTCGACCGCTATTCAGACGTCGTTCTCCTCGGGGGCGCGGGCTTCTACTATGCCGTTCACGGCCCCGTGCGGAATGTCGCACTTGCCGTGCTGAGCATCGGGGGATCGGTGCTGGTGAGCTACGCGCGCGCGCGCGCCGAAGGCATCGGCGTTTCCTGCACGGTGGGATTCTGGGAACGAGCGGAGCGGACGTTCATGATCATGCTCGGCGGGTTCTTCTGGCGCATGCCAGGCATCCTCTGGGAGCTGGCGATCTTCGCCAATATCACCGCCGCGCACCGGATCTACTACACTTGGGCGCGGCTCCACAAGCCCTCATGGGAGTTCCCGCGGATACCGGTCTTGCGCTCCCTGCTCTTCTGGGAATATCCGCGCTACACGTGGCAGTACGACATCTACGTGGGGCTGGGGATCGTCCTGCCTCTGATCATCAGGATCCGCTGAGGATCGCGCCGGGCCGCGGCTTTTTCGTCCGGGACCACGTGGAGAGCACCACCGGCATCGCCTTGAGAAAACCGCGCGGATTGTACAGCGATTCGATCTCGCCCCGGCAGTTGTACCAGCAGGAGCAGCAGGTGTTGTTCCTCCACTCGCCGTTGAGCCGGGAGAGGAGATCGCGCGGATCATCGTCGAGGATGCTCCCGACGGGCTGACCGAGGACCTCCACGCACTTCGCCACCCTGCCGAAGTTGTCTATATTGAAGAACGCCTGCCCCGCGCGGCAGCCGGGGATGCCCCCGTCGAGCGCCAGGTCGAAACGTTCGAGGAAATACTCGTTGGAGATGAAGTGGGGGTATTTCCGCCGCAGGCCGAGCAGGTAACGGCCCACCTCCATGTCGGGGGTGAACTCCTTCTTGCCCGCCTTGATGCTGCAGTACGGCTGGACCATGAAATAGGCGCCGTAACGCCCGGCAAGCCTGATGAGCGGCTCAATCTCGTCGAGGTTGTCGCGCATCAGGACGGCCATCACATTCACCCGCTGGAACTTCCCGCACCGCTCCTGCGAGAAATACTCGAGCGCCCGGAGCGCCCTCCGGTGAGCCCCCTCGACGCCGCGGGCGCGGTCATGCTTCCGCTCATCGGCGTAGTCGATCGAGACGCTCGCCCCCCAGAGCCCG
>JAPLCY010000057.1 GCA_026391995.1 Candidatus Auribacterota bacterium | reverse complement strand
CGCGTCCCTGACGGCGCGGATGATCTCGCTGCCGTTCATGCGCAGCGGGTCTGCCACACCCCCGCCCCATGCGCGGGCATCCTTCCCGTCTCCCTCTATCTCAACGGCCTCCCCCGTGCCGCCGTAGGGAACGGGAATGGTCCGGATGGCGGCGACAGTGCCTGAGATACTTGCGTGGAGGGGGACAGAGATTGCGGCGGACGGCTCGGCAATGGTTTCGCCGGTCCTGACATACTGACCGGGTTTCACCACGACACGGGGCGGAGACCCGGTGTTCTGCTCGAGAGGGATGAGCACGCGGCCGGGGAGCGCCGCACCCTTGATCGCGGCGTCCCTCGTGCGTCCCTTGCAATCATCAGGGTGCACGCCGCCGCGGAACGTGAGGAGTTTCATCGGTGCAAGCCTTCCCTGCGATACGTCAATTCTTTGCCGAAAGACCAATGACCGCGCCTAACGCACTTCCAGTCTCAGGACATCGACGACCGGGGTTCCGTCGGAGAGCCGCGCCGTCTGATACCCCCAGACCCTCACCCGGTCCCCCTCATAGAAGGAGAAATTGATCGATTGCGAGCCGAGCAGCGCCACGGGCGTGCTCCAGAGGAATCCACTCACCAACCGGTGTGACGCGCCCGGGACGACTATCTCGCCGCAGCGCTCGAGTGTGCCCTCGTACACGCGGGGAACGCGCCTCACCGCAACCGGTCCCCGCGGAGCGACCGTCACCGCCGCGGTGGCCGGGGGCTGCTCATGGACAACGTTCACCGGCCCGGTGGCGGCCGCGGCCTCCTCTTCCTCGAGGTCAAGCTCGTCGCCCGAGGCCGCTCCGGCGGGGGCTTCCTCCCCCTGCTCATCGGGGAGCAGATCGACAAGTTCCGCGCTTACCCAGAGGGAGGCGCACGCGGGCGGACGGATGGCCGTCCACTCATCTTTGGTCTCAACCACCTCCACCCGCTCCCCCCTCTCAAGCTGACAGAGCACGGAGCCGTGAAGCGACGGGGTGGCGCGAATGTTCAACCGGCCGGCGGCGACCTTCTTCCCGGCCAGGTATTGGCTGAAAACCCAGACCCGTGTCCCTTCCGGCGGCACCACGCGGAACCAACCGCCCGCGTAGCCGGTGACAGTGACTTTCCGTCCCGCGTCCAACGTGCCGCAGACCTCGTAGTTGAGGCTTCTTCCCGCCCTGAGATTCACACGATCGGTGGCGGTCTCTCCCGGACAGGGGAAACGTATTGGGCCCATGGCCGTCGCGGCGCGCGGCATGAGCGCCGCCAAAATACCCATGAGCGCGACCAGTGCGCCTCTCGATTTCATCTCATATCCCGCAGGTTTTAAAAGATTGTCAAACGCATAGGGTCACTCATGGGGAACTCCCACATTATCCCCCTCCTCCCTCGCCATAGGCGAGCGAGCTTGAGGCTTGTCCCTGCCTGCCGGCAGGCAGGAGCCTCCGGCGGAGGGAGGCCCGCCTGCGGCGGGTAAAGTCAGGGCTTGCCCGCCTATGGCGGGTGGGGGGTAAAAATACCCACAGTAAATGATCCCCTACTGTCAAACGACAAATATTGTATCCAATTCCTCGCTCTTCAGGAAGCGGTATCTCCCCACGGGCAGGTCGCCGAGCGCAAGCCCCCCCACCGCGATACGCCGCAGCCGCTTCACCGGGCACCCCACCGCGAGGAACATGCGCTTGAGCTGCCGATTCCTCCCCTCGCGGATCTCGATGGTGACCTGATCCCCCTCCCTGTGGCGGGCCACGCCCGTTATCCGCGCGGGAAGGGTTCTCCTGCCGTCGAGAATGATGCCGCGCTGGATGGCCTTGCGCGACTTCTCGGCGAGACTCCCCTTGATAAAGAGCTCGTAGGTCTTGCCCACCTTCGCCCGCGGATGGGCGATGCGCTGGGCGAAATCCCCGTCATTGGTGAGGAGGAGCAGCCCCTCGGCGTCGCGGTCGAGCCGCCCGATGGTGTAGAGCCGCAGCGGGATGCGCGCCAGCAGATCGTGCACGGTGCGCCTGCCCCGTTCATCGCTGCTCGTGCAGAGATATCCGCACGGCTTGTTGAGCATCAGGTAGATCTTATCGGGGACGGTGACCGCTTCGCCGTCGACGGTGATTATGTCGCTATGGGCGTCCGCGCGGCTCCCGAGCACGGCCACGGCGCCATTGACCCGGACACGCTCCTCGCGTATGAATGTTTCGCACGCCCTGCGCGATCCGTAGCCCGCCTCGGCAAGTATCTTCTGGAGTCTCTGATTCATAGACCTGCACCGCTTCGTCCCGCCGTCTTCTTTTGGGATTTGCCTGACAGCGCGAAGCCGGGGCCTCGCTCCAGCGAAGGCAGGGGGATGTCACGTGTAAAAACACCAGACCACACTTCAAATTTCAAACCTCACACCTCCGCACAAATCCACACAGCAAAATCCCAACAACAAAACCCCCGCTATCCCTTCATGTGCCGTTCTGCGAGCCGCTCGGCAAAGTGGCACGCGGTTGTGCGGCGCTCTCCCATCCGCCTCAGCAAAGGCTCTTCGCGCCTGCATCGCTCTTCAGCCATGCGGCAGCGGGGCGCGAAGCGGCACCCGGCGGGATAGTTTATCGGATCAGGCACACTGCCCTTGATCGCCGTGAGCCGTCTCGATCGCGTTCCGAGCCGCGGCATCGAGTCGAGGAGCGCTTCCGTGTACGGATGTCGCGGGGCGCGCAGCAGTTCTCCCGACGGCCCCTCCTCGACGATTTTCCCCGCGTACATCATCGCGACGCGGCCGGCCATCCTCGATATAACCCCCAGGTCGTGGCTGATCAGTAGCAACGCCATCCCCGTCGAGGACTGAATCTCCCGCAATAACTCCAGTATCTGGGCCTGGATGGTCACATCCAGCGCAGTCGTCGGCTCATCGGCGATGAGAAGCTCCGGCCCGCAGGATAGCGCCATGGCGATCATCGCCCGCTGCTGCATCCCCCCCGACATCTGGTGCGGGTATTCACGAACACACACACCGGGAGAGGGGATGTGCACCCGCGCGAGGGCCTCTTCCGCTTCCCGCAGGGCCTCGCCCCGCCGCGCCCCCTGGTGGAGCCGCACCGCCTCGGCGATCTGCGTGCCGATGTTGAACACCGGATTCAGCGAGGCGAACGGGTCCTGGAAGACCATGGCGATCTCCGCCCCCCGGATACGGCGCAAGGCGCCTTCATCGAGGGAGAGGAGATCCCGCCCCCGCCACATGATCCTCCCGCCGGCCACCGCACCCTGCCGGTGGTCGATGAGCCGCATGATCGAAAGCGCGACGGCGCTCTTCCCGCACGCGCTTTCGCCGACGAGCCCGAGCGTTTCTCCCGCATTGATTGAGAACGAGACACCGTCCACCGCGGCAATGGCCCCGGCATCGGTACTATAGCGCGTCCGTAACTCAATGACCTCAAGCAGCGCGCTGCCCATTGATGCCTTCTCCGTGGAGGGGGGTATCATCGCGGACGCGTGGCGACCGGTGCGCGGATCTCCCCGGGCTATTTCTTCACCGGGACCGGGAGAGGAATTTGCTTTGCCTGCGCCGGGGCGGGTTTTACGCCCCCCGGTGCCGGCGCCGCTGCTGCCGGCTGCGCCGCGCCTGCCGCAGCCTTCTTTTCCTCCACGGAGATGCTGCGCATCA
>JAPLCY010000345.1 GCA_026391995.1 Candidatus Auribacterota bacterium | reverse complement strand
AGCCCGAGCACCTTCCCCTTCCCATGCTCAGGATGCTCCACCAGTGTTCCCACCGCAACGGCCTCATCCATGCTGCACCTCCTTTCGCCCTATAGGACGAGGCGAGCAGGGATTTTATTCCTGATTTTTTAATTATTTTTTACAAGTGTTATAATAAGTTGCATATGAGCATGATATAAATATGGTTATCTCCAGCCGAGGCTAAAGCCTCGGCTGCAAATCTTGCCTGCTGAAAATAGGGGAGTGCTTAGGCAGCAGGCTATTCCCTATCTTTCTCCTTATGGTAAATGCTCCGGGCCTCGCGCAACAGTTCAGCCGGCGGCGCCTCGGCTTCTGTAGCCGCATGTCGGGCAACCGATAAGGCCGTGTGCGCGCACGCAGGACAGGCGCAGAAGTGGCGTAGGAGCTCCTTCCTCCGGTACACCTGGACGCGGCCCTCCGCATAGAGAGCCAGCTCCTCTGCGGACGGACACGGCGTTGTTTCACGGACCGTTGGGGGGCCCTTCCTCTCGAAGAAGGCGCGGAGGCTCGCGCCAAGAGCGCCCTCAGCTCTCGCCTTCTCGCGGCAGGCGGCGCACCCCTCAAGGTGGGCGCGCACCAGGGCTTCCGCGTCGGGCGCTTCACCATCCAGCATGCGTTCCAGCAGCTCGGCGTCAGGGCATTTCATATGATGTCTCCTCTACCATAATAGGACGAGTACCGCGGCACTTTTATTCCAATAAATCTCCAATGTTTTTAATCCCCCGGCCGGCCAGGAGCGAGCGGAGCCTTTCCCGGGAGCGGAAAAGCGATTTCCCGACCTTGCCCGCCGTCATCCCCGTGAGCGAAGCGATCTCCGCATAGCGAAATCCCTGCCAGTAAAACAATGTGAGGATCGCGCGTTCATCCTCTGGGAGCTGTTCCATCACGCCGTTCAACAGGGCCGCGCGCTCATTCTCGATCGGCGAGGGGAAGGGCCGTTTCGTGTATCCGGACGGTTTATTTCCGTCACGAGGTGGCTGTTCGGTGACGTCGAGGGGCCGGTAGCGGTACTGCTCCCTGTGCGCCCGGGATTTGTAATAATCAATGCAGACGTGGGACGCGACCGATGCGAGATATGATGAGAGCTTCGCACGCGCCTCCCACGCGGCCAGTCTGCGGGCACCGTTCGCCCAAAGCTGTTCGATGACGTACATGAATAGCTCGCGCATCTCCTGCGCATTCCGGCTGTGCCTGCCGGCGACCGCGTATATTCACGGCTATCGTCATACGGCATGGACGACATGGTGGCGTCTGCCTTTCGCCGCGCTCCGCGAACGATTATCCCGGAGAGGGGATGGTGAGGGATACAGAGGAACGCGGCGACCTTATTCCCTCGGCGAAATCCTCACCGTCCGTGAACAATGCCCCGGGCAGGGCGATTGTGTTTTTCAGGCGCACATTATTTCCGACCCGCACTCCGTCACCAAGGATCACCGATGGCCCTATGCGGGAACCGGTTCCCAGCAGGCAGTTTTTCCCGATCGCAACGGGGTCCGCAAATTGGACGCCGGGCGGCGGCCCGGGAGGTCTTTCCGCGTGGGCGGATGCGATCAGCCGGCGGCACCATGAGGGCATTATCCCGCTCAGAAAGTCCATATTGGCTTCGAAATAGCTCAGTATTGTTCCTACATCCCTCCAATATCCCGATGCCTCGAACGAACAGACCCGCTCTCCCGACTCGATCATCGCGGCATAACCGTCCCGGTTGATGCACGAGAACTCTCCGGGGGGGAGGTAGCGGAAGATCGCGGGGCCCAGGATATGGACGCCGGTGAAGATGACCGGGGTGAGTCCGCTGCCGGCTCCCCGGCCGAGGATCCGGCGTATCACGCCGCCTGCATCGACCTCGACCATCCCGTAGCCGCCCGCCGGGTCCCACGCGCGCACCACCATAGTGGCCGCGGCGCCCCGGCTGATGTGGGCGCGGATCGCCCTGGCGAGGTCGACCTCCATCAGCGCATCGGCGTTCACGAGGATGAACGGCCCCTCATCGAAGAACCCCTCGGCGTTCTTCAAACCGCCCCCGGTCCCGAGAATCCGTTCCTCCATGGAGTAGGAAATGCGAAGCCTGCCGCGGTGGTAATCGCCGATGGCGGTGCGCAGCATGTCCCCCCGATGGTGGAGATTGATCATCACCTCCGTGACGCCGGCGCCCATCAGCAGTTCGAGCACGTAGTGTATCTGCGGGCGGTTGAGGATGGGGAGGAGGGGCTTCGGGGTCTCGTTCGTGAACGGTGTGAGTCGCGTCCCCAGCCCCGCGGCCAGAATCATGGCTTTCATATGAATAAATCCCAAATCCCTGCCTGACCGGCAGAGAGGCCAAATCTTAAATCCCAAAACTCAAGTATATTAACCGTGCAGCCTCTCGAGAAGCAGATCATTGCAATAGGGGTATATGGCGGGCCAGCACCCCGAGGCACTCCCGCATGAACGGGTGCCGGGGCGCGATTCGTTTCACGTAGCCGAATGTCGGCGCGAGGTGGCGCACGTAGCGGTCGTTCCCGCGCACGACCGCCTGGTAGCCGAACGTCCCGCACGCCTTGAGGTTTCTTTGGAGGCTCATGAGCTCGAGCCGTCGCCTGAACTCGTCGCGGTCGATCCAGTCGATGCCGCGCGCGGTGCTCCGATCGAGGTAATAGCCGGTCAGCTCCTCCCGCAGGTCGTCGGGTAGCTCGACGGCGGCCCGCACGAGGGGGTCATCGCTGCACTTGGGCCAGTCCTCGAGGGCGGTGGGGGTCTCGGTCCAGCCGCCCTCGTCGCCCGCCTC
>JAPLCY010000128.1 GCA_026391995.1 Candidatus Auribacterota bacterium | reverse complement strand
CCCGGAATCGAGATTCGGCGGCGGAAGGGGGGCGGCCATGGGCACCGGGTATGAGGTTTCGGAGAGCGAGTTGAAGCAGGGCATATTCGCCGAACTGGACAGGTTGCTCGAGGCGGATCCCATGAACCTGCTTGGCATCACGCTGCAGATCCCCGTTGAGTTCGAGATCAGCCGGGAGCGGTCGCGGGAATTATTGAGGGAGTGGGCGGCATCGGCGATTCGCCGATACCGCAAGGTAGTCGAGCCGGACGGCGGCGTCAGATTCAGGAGGCGATAGCCGTGTTTAAAATAAGTGCGTTGCATCGGGGCAGGTGGTACAATGAATGGGTTAGTCCTGTCATGTTCCACGGCCGGAGTGGGGTTCAGATGCGCGCGCTCGAATGAGGAGCGTGGTAGCATGTATGTACCTGTGAATTCCTATATGATGGCGGCGTTTTTCGCACTGGCGGCTGCCGCGACGGGCAGCCGTCCCTGCATCGCCCAGTCCATTCCCGCTTCCCCGCGCGCTGTGGAGCCGGTCATTGTCACCGGCAGGGGCAAAGCCCCGCCGTATCGGGAGTCAAAGGCGAAGCAACGCCTCATGGCCAGGCGCGCCGCGATGCTCGAGGCGTACAAGAATGTGGCGAAGGTTGTAGGACGGACCGAGGGCGACGTGCGGCGCGGCACGGGGACGGAGCGGGTGGAGGGGTTTGTCGTGGGCGCCCGTCTCATTGAGACGCGGTACTATGGGAACGGCGATGCGGAGGTGGACCTGGAGCTGCCCGGCAAGGCATGGGCGATGTTCAGCGCCGCGCCCCCCCCGCGTGATGACGCACGCGATGACGAGCCGATAACCGTTGAGAAAGGGGGTGGGACGATCAGCGAAACCGAGTGGCGCGAGATCCTCGGGAGGCGCGCTGCTGCGCGGCCCTGAGCGTTGCTCGTGGAGCGGATCCCCCGGGTAGGGAGTGGTGCCGGTGTCCCGGCGGCACCGATTGGGAAAGGAGGATGAGAAGGATATGAAGAGCAGATGGCTTTTGTGGACAGTGTGTGCGGTGTGCCTGGCGGGCATTGCGGGGTTCGTGTCGGCCCAGCCGCTCTCGCAGGGGCAGGAGAAGCTCATGGCGAAGCGGGCGGCGCAGGTTGACGCCTACCGGAAGCTCACCGAGGAGATCAAGGGGTTGCAGATCAACTCGACCACCTATGTGCGCGATTTCATCGCGGAGAGCGATCAGATCAACAGCTCCTTCAGCGAATTCATCAAGGGGCTGAAGGTTGACGGACCTGCCCGCTACATGCCCGACGGGACGTGCGAGGTGGATGTCAAGGTCACCCTGCAGCAGGTCATGCAGTGCCTGAAACGCATCAACCTCGACTATCCGGATGCGAAGCGGACGAGGATGAGCTTCGACCAGATGGGGACGTACACCAAGAAGACGGTGTTCTCGACGACCGGCGTGGGGTTGCCCCCCAGCCAGAAGCCCGAGGCCGCGGTCCCGAAGGGAGCGGATCTGAAGACCGCGGGCATTCCCGGGTGGGAGAATGTGACGCCGCAGGGGCGGCTGCTCGCCGAGCGGGCGGCGCTCACCGATGCGCGGCGCAACCTGGCGGAGACGGTCAAGGGGCTGAAGGTCACGGGTCAGACCTACGTGCGGGATTTTGTCGTCCTGAACGATCAGATACAGACAAGCCTCAGCACCTTCATGGCCGGGATCAAGGAATCCGGGCCGTACCGCTACGTGCCGGACGGGATCTGCGAGGTGGATGTCGAGGTGACGATCCAGGATGTGATCAAGCAGCTCAACACCATACGTCAGCACTACCACACCATGTTCCCGCCGCAGTGCGTGTTCCGCGATGTCCAGTTTGAGCGGATCGTGGACTGGGGCCCGCCCAAGCTGATCAAGGCCTCCGGCAACGGGGCTGTCCCCGCGCGGGGCTACATGAAGGGGAAGACAGCGGGGAGCGCGGCGTCATCGGCCGAGCCGGTGTCCGATAGCCCTTCCTGGGCGACGGGGACGGTG
>JAPLCY010000310.1 GCA_026391995.1 Candidatus Auribacterota bacterium | reverse complement strand
GCCGGTATGCCGGGAGAGGGCCCGCACGTCGGTCAGTCCGCTCGTAAAGGGGATGCGGTGCGCGCGGCAATATCCGGCTACCAGCGCGCGATCGCCGTCGGCCTCCCGCCCGCGGAGGCCGTGATGCAGGTGCGCGACCCGGAGCCGCACGCCAAGGCGGGGGGCGAGCGATTCCATGAGGTGGAGGAGCGCCATCGAATCGACGCCACCGGAGACAGCGAGGAGGACGCGCGAGCCGCGAGGGAACATGCGGTGGGCGCTGATACAGGACTGAACGCGGACAAGAAGGCTGGGGCTGCTCATACGCGCGGGGCCGTGAGAAACGGCGATCCCCTCACCGCCGCATGCCGGTGATCACGGGAGTGAGCTCGAAATAGGCGTCGGTGAGGTTCGAGATGCGGCCCGCGCTTTTGCGCGGATCGGCGCCGACATAGGCCATGACTGCGTAAAAGGTGTAGCGCCCGGCCGGGAGATCGGCCGTGAGTGGCCCGAAACGCATGTCGTCGCCCACATTACCGATCGTCATCCCCGGGGCAGCGGGCGTGACCTTGCCGGTGAATCTTCCCCTGCGGTCCATGAAGAGCAGCGCGCCGCTCGGCATCGAAACCGCCAGATAACCGTCGGCGGGGAAACCGTCCCACGACGGATCGACAACCCGCAGACGATAGCGGAGGACCGCCTCCTGCCCGTAGGGTATGACGGGAGGGGACTGCATCGAGAGGGTGAGCTGCGGCGGCGTGCCGGTGGGGAGCGGGGTCACCGGGGCGGTAATGACGATGTGGGCGCCCGAAATGGATGCGGCGGACCAGATACCCGCGGCGATGCGGACGCTCGCGCCCCCCACGCATTGTATTTGGATATCGACAAATGGCGCGCTTGGAACGATGGTGAACTTCAGGCTCCCGAGGTCGCTGATGGATTTTAACGCGCCGATGAGCGCGGACTTCGCCGCGATCGAGTAGCGCCCCTTGTAGACCTTGCTTATGTTAATCTCGTTTATGCCGTTGGTCTTCGCGTCGCTGCTCAGGGAAACCCCGTCGAAGCTCAAGGCATTCTCGTTGAAATCGATCGTGAAATCGAAGCCCGTGTAGAGCCCGCCCGGAGACGCCTTGAGGCCGACTTTCACCTGTTCCCCGGGCGCGCCGGCCGCGTCCCCGAGAGAGAGGCTGACGCCGGCGCAGGGAGCGGCGATCGACACGACTGCAAGGACAAGGATTAGGGCCTTCATGGATAATCCTCCAATTACGGATCCCCTACCGCGCCACTACCATAGCGCATCCACGGTGGAGAGACAAGCGAAACCTCCCGCCTCACGGGCCATCCATCGGCGTTGACCCCCGTCGCCGTACCGCCTATAATAGCATCTGCGCGTGCAGCCTGCCCCGCACCGCACTGGAGGCGCTCATGTGGAATTACACTGACAAGATGATGGATCATTTTCTCCATCCGCGGAACGTCGGGGAGATTTCGGACGCGGACGCCGTCGGCGAGGTCGGCAACATGGCGTGCGGCGACGCCCTGAAGCTCTATCTCAAGATAGATAAATCGGACACATGCATCACGGAGGCGAAGTTCCAGACGTTCGGCTGCGCCAGCGCCATCGCCTCTGCCTCCGCCCTCACCGAGCTGATCAAGGGAAAAACGGTCGAGCAGGCGGAGAAGATCACCAACGACGACATCGCCGCGTATCTCGGCGGCCTCCCCAAGGAGAAGATGCACTGCTCCGTCATGGGCCAGGAGGCGCTCGAGGCGGCGCTGGCCAAGTACCGCGGGTCGAGCCCTGCGCCGAGGGAGGAGGGGAAGATCGTCTGCACCTGCTTCGGGGTGACCGACACGAAGATCGCCCGCGTCGTCCGCGAGCACAACCTCACGACACCGGAACAGGTGACGCACTACTGCAAGGCGGGCGGCGGATGCGGGGGATGCATCGGCGAGATCCAGGCGATCATCGACGAGGTCTGGCGGAAGGAGCGCGAGAGAAAGGCACAGCGCGCCACGCCGCGAAAATACCTCACCAA
This sequence comes from Candidatus Auribacterota bacterium, assembly GCA_026391995.1. Taxonomy (GTDB): domain Bacteria; phylum Auribacterota; class Tritonobacteria; order UBA1439; family UBA1439; genus JAPLCW01. Next base: position 1,850 of record JAPLCY010000310.1, on the reverse strand, counting down.
CATCCAGAAGATTCAGCTTATCCAGGAGACGATCGAAAAGGAGATCAAGCCGACGCTGCGCGCCGACGGCGGCGACATCGAGCTCATCGACGTCGCGGGGAACACCGTCATCGTCGCCTTCCGCGGCGTCTGCGCGGGTTGCCCCGCGTCGGGGGTGACGATCGCCGCGGTGGTCGAGAAAAAGCTCCGCGAGTTCGTCTCGCCCGAGATCACTGTCAGGGAGGCGCAGGGATGAACACCGTCTATCTCGACAACAACGCCACCACGCGCGTCGCCCCCGAGGTGCTCGAGGCGATGCTTCCCTTCTTGCGCGATTTTTGGGGCAATCCCTCGAGCATGCACAGCTTCGGCGGCCAGGTCAGGAAGCACATCGACAACGCCCGCCGGCAGGTGGCCGCCCTCCTGGGCGCGGAGGAGGATGAGATTATCTTCACAAGCTGCGGGACGGAAAGCGACAACGCGGCGATCGCCTCCGCGCTGGCCGCGAACCCCTGCCGCCCCCACATCGTCACCACCCGCGTCGAGCACCCGGCCGTCTTCGGTCTCTGTCAGCGCCTCGAGAAGGAGGGACACCAGGTCACCTGGCTGAGTGTTGATACCCGCGGCATGCTCGACCTCGATGAGGCGCGCCGGGCCGTCCGCGACTGCACCGGCGTCGTCTCGGTAATGTGGGCGAACAACGAGACCGGTGTCATCTTCCCGGTCGAGGAGGTGGGGAAGATAGCGAAATCGGCGGGCTGCGCATTCCACGTCGACGCGGTCCAGGCGGTGGGGAAACTCCCCGTCACGCTGCGCCAGAGCACCATCGACTTCCTCTCCCTCTCCGGGCACAAGCTGCACGCGCCGAAGGGCGTCGGGGCGCTCTATATCCGCAAGGGGACAAAGTTCACCCCCCTCATCGTCGGGGGACACCAGGAGATGGGCCGCCGCGGCGGGACGGAGAACGTCGCCTCGATCGTGGGGCTCGGCGCGGCGTGCGAGCTTGCCGGAAAGCACATGGGGGAGGAACAGACGCGCGGGCGCGGTCTCCGCGACAAGCTCGAGCGGGCGCTCCTCGCGGCCGCCCCCGACACGCGCCTGAACGGGCACCCCGAGATGCGGCTGCCGAACACCACCAACATCAGCTTCGAGTACGTCGAAGGGGAGGCGATCCTGCTCCGCCTCAACGAGCTCGGGATCTGCGCCTCATCCGGATCCGCCTGCACCTCGGGATCGCTGGAGCCGTCGCACGTCCTCCGGGCGATGGGGGTGCCGTACACCGCGGCGCACGGCTCGGTGCGCTTCAGCCTCAGTCGCTACACCACCGGCGGGGAGATCGACTTCGTCATCACGCACCTGCCGCCGATCATCAAGGCCCTGCGCGAGATCAGCCCGTTCGGCCGCAAGGGCCGCTGACGCCTGTTTTCGGGCTATACAGGGTCACTCATGGGGGGGATAGGAACTTTTCTATCCCCCCCTCACCCCCCCTCTCTTCCCATTCATTGGGGGGAGAGGGGATACTCTATAGGACATTTCTAATTTGGCTGGACAGGGCCGTCTTTTGCGCTGGTCAAACGCGCCGGACTTGTTTATCATATGCGCCTTCCATGAAAAAAACATACCGCGTGACCATCGATCAGAAGCTGTGCAAGGGGTGCAGTCTCTGCGTGAACTTCTGCCCGAAAAAGAACCTCGCCTTCAAGGACGGCATCCTCACGTTCGCGGGGGAGTGCAGCGGCTGCATGCTCTGCGTCAGGTACTGCCCCGATTTCGGTATCACTGTCCAGGAGGGAAAGTAGTCCCGCCATGACCCGGAAACAGATTCTCCAGGGGAACGAGGCGGTGGCCCTCGCCGCGGTGAAGGCGGGGCT
>JAPLCY010000175.1 GCA_026391995.1 Candidatus Auribacterota bacterium | reverse complement strand
GTGTCAATCGAGAATGCGAGACTTTACAGGGAAGCAATTACCGACGGACTAACCCAGTTGTATGACCATAATTACATTGCGAAGCGCCTGGCGGATGAGCTTGAGAAAGCCAGAAGGTGTAAACGCCCCCTGTCTCTGCTGATGATGGATATAGATCATTTCAAGCAGTTCAATGATATGTACGGCCATCAATTGGGGGACGTGGTTCTGAAGGCTGTGGCAGGTATCATAATGTCCAGCGCGAGACGGGGCATAGATGTGCCCGCGAGATATGGGGGTGAAGAGTTCGCGTTAATAGTTCCTCAATTTTGGTCTGAGTCCCCGACTGTGCAAAAGGATCATCGGCAGGATACTCTGGCCATTGCCGAGAGAATAAGGGAACATGTGGCGGCCAGGAAAATCGCCCAGGGAGATAAAGAGATCGGGATTACGATTTCGATAGGTGTTGCCTTTTTTGACGGTTTCAGTGATGGATTGTCCTCTCATGATGTTATCGAACAGGCGGATAAGGCTCTATACAGGGCAAAGATGGAAGGTAGAAACAGGGTGTGCATATACGCAGCGGATACCCAAGAGAAGTCAAACTGATCGCTCCGAGTTCTGCTATAAAGGATGATAGGTATTGCGACTGAAGCCTAGAAGGAATTTCTTAGTCCTAATTAATTGTTGCGAAGCATATTATGAAGAGTGTCCCTATTGAGCTGCCTTTCGGCCATTTCAGCCACTTCGGCGTTGACCGGCACCGGGTGGTAATGATATAGTATGCGGCTTTGAGAAGGGGAGGTTCCCGCAGTGAAGACCTATATTCCGAAACTGGGCGATATAAAGCCTGTATGGCATCTCGTGGATGCGGACGGCCAGATCCTCGGCCGTATTGCCACCAGGATCACCAATATTCTGCGCGGTAAGGAGAAGCCGATCTTTACCCCGCACATGGACACCGGCGATTTCGTGGTGGTGATCAACGCGGCGAAGGTCAAGCTGACCGGCAAAAAGGACGATCAGAAGAACTACACCAGCTACACCGGGTATCCCGGGGGTTTGCGCGTTGAGCCGGTCAGGCGCGTGAGGGAGCGGCACCCCGAGCGGCTCGTGGAGTATGCCGTCGCCGGAATGATGCCGAAGAGCAAACTCGGCCGCGCGATGTTGAAAAAGCTCAAGGTCTATGCCGGTGCGGAGCATCCGCATGCGGCGCAGAATCCGATGCCCTTGAAATAGGCGGAGCGGAACGGTAGTGGATAACGGAGGACGAGATGAGCAGTGAGGCAGGAAATTTGAAGGCCACGGGGCGGAGGAAGACGTCAATTGCGACGGTGCGTCTTGTCGCCGGCACCGGGCAGATCAAGGTGAACGGCAGACCGATCCAGGAGTATTTCAAGACCGAACAGCTCCGCGTGGTGGTCGCACAGCCGCTGGCCCTGACGGGCAGTGAAGCAAAGTATGACGTGACGGCGACGGTCCGCGGCGGCGGGATCGCGGGGCAGGCGGGCGCCATGCGGCACAGTCTGGCGCGGGCCCTTTCGCAGACGGGCGATGCGGTCCGCCAGGCGCTCAAGCTGGCGGGGCTTCTCACCCGAGACCCCCGGATGAAGGAGCGGAAGAAATACGGCCGCGCCGGCGCGAGGAAGCGGTTCCAGTTCTCCAAACGTTAGTCATTGCGTTGTCCGTGGCACGCATCATCGGCAGGGTTGGAGGGCCAGCCCTGCCATTTTTTTCACATGCGCATTAGACCAGTTTCGTGGGGATAGTATACCCCCCACCCTCCCCCTCAGGGGGGGAGGGGATGTGATTTGAGGGGTAGCCCTGCCGATTTTTTAACACACCGAACTTTTGTTTGACAGTGATGACGGCGATACTATAATTGATTGCCTTGGGATTTTAAGACCAAGGCAGTAATCGGGGGGTGTGTCCCGATTTATCGGGACGGGGTGACAGTCCCGCCCCTGGCGGGACGCCAGAGGGGCGTTAACCCCTATGGAAGTTAGCGCAAGCTAACTTGACAGCGAGGTGAACGATGCTACGTGTGGCTATTGTGGGCGCGACCGGATACACCGGCTGCGAGCTGCTTGACATCCTGATCGGGCATCCCGAGGTGAAGATAACCTCTCTCACCGCGAAGCTCGACGCCCCGATCAAAATCCATGACGAGTTCCCGCGTTTCAAGGGGCGCATCGACCTGCCCTGCACGCCGCTCGATGCGGGCGAGGTAGCCCGCTCATCAGACCTGATTTTCCTGTCGCTCCCGCACGGTGTTTCGATGAAGTACGCGGCCCTGTTTCTCAAGGCGGGGAAGAAGGTCATCGACCTCAGCGCCGACTTCCGTTTCGCCGACGTCGGCGTCTTCCAGCAGTGGTACGGGATCAGGCACGAGCAGACCGGGCTTCTGAAGGAGGCGGTCTACGGGCTTCCCGAACTCCACGCCGAGCGGATCCGCACCGCGCGCCTGATCGCAAACCCCGGCTGCTACCCGACCGGATCGATCCTCGCCCTCGCCCCGCTGGTAAAGGAACGGGTGGTCGAGCTGGACGGCCTCGTCATTGACTCGAAGTCGGGCGTGACGGGGGCCGGGCGGAAGGCGTCGCTGCCGCTCAGCTTCGGGGAGTGCAACGAAAGCTTCAGGGCCTACAAGGTTGGCGCGCACCAGCACACGCCGGAGATCGAGTCGGAGCTGGGCATCCTGGCGGGGCACGCGCTGGCGATCCAATTCACGCCGCACCTGGTGCCGATGAACCGCGGGATCCTCACCACCGCATACGCGCGGCCCCTGAAGGAGACCTCGACGGAGGAGATCATAAACCTCTATGGCCGCTTCTACGCGAAGGCGCCGTTCGTACGCGTCGCCGCAAAGGGCAGGCTCGCCGACACCAAAGATGTGTGGGGTTTGAACTATTGTGACATATCAATCGTGGTGGACAACCGCACACACAGGATCGTTGTCATCTCCGCCATCGACAACCTCGTGAAGGGGGCGGCCGGCCAGGCGGTGCAGAACATGAACCTGATGTCCGGCTTCCCCGAGACCATGGGGCTTGCCTGAGCAGGGCATGGCGAACGCACACGCAGCGCCATAAATGGACACGCACCCGGTACAGAAGACACACGGTTATATCACCTCCCCGAAGGGGTTCAGGGCGTCCGGCATAGCCTGCGGGATCAAGAAGGAGGGGGTCAGGGACCTCGCGCTTATCGTCTCCGATGTCGAGGCCGCCGCCGCCGGCACGTTTACCACCAACCGTTTTTGCGCCGCCCCCGTCCAGATCTGTCGCACACGACTCGAGTCGGGCAGGGCGCAGGCCATTGTGGTGAATAGCGGCTGCGCGAACGCGGCCACTGGCGTTGAGGGCCTGGCGGATGCCGAGGCGGTGGTTGCCGAGACGGCCCGCCTGCTTTCCATCCCCCCCGCGATGGTGCTTCCGGCGTCCACGGGGCGCATTGGGCGCAGGCTGCCATTACAGAAGATCAAGGCTTTTCTCCCCGCGCTGGTGAGCGGTTTGTCGCTCGACGGCGGGAGGGAAGCGGCCCTGGCGATACTCACCACCAATACGGTGCCGAAAGAGGCGATCAGCCGCGCGGCGCCGGGCGGGAGGGGCGTGATCATCGGCGGGATGGCCAAGGGGGCGGGCATGATACACCCCCGGATGGCCACGATGCTCGCTTTCATCACCACGGATGCCGCCGTATCCCCCGCGACACTCCAGGCCCTGCTCGCGGCGAGCGTGGACAGGAGCTTCAACTGCATCACCGTTGACGGCGACCGGAGCACGAATGACTCGGTGTGCATCCTCGCCAACGGCCGCGCCGGCAACCAGCCGATAACATCGCCGGACTCGGCCGACGCGCGCCTCTTCGCCAGGGCGCTCGATGAGGTGACCGCCGCGCTCGCCGAGAAGATCGTGCGGGACGGGGAGGGGGCGTCGAAGTTCGTGGAGATCACCGTGCGCGGCGCGCGCGACTCACGCGAGGCCCGGCGGCTCGGCTTTGCCGTTGCCAACTCGCCTCTTTTCAAGACCGCCATGTACGGCGAGGATCCCAACTGGGGGAGGATCCTCTCCTCGCTCGGCGCGGCGGATATTGACTTTGACCCGGCGAGCGTGGAGCTCATCCTGCAGGGGCACCGCGTCTTCCGCGCCGGCGCGCCCGTTGCCGCGGACGACGCGTCGCTCAAGAAATCATTAAAGGGAGGGGATATCCGCATCGAGGTTATCATGGAGAGGGGAAGCGCGGCGGAGCGTGTGCTGACCTGCGACCTCACGCCGCAGTATGTTGACCTGAACTGCATATGATGCGCGAGGGCGTAACCGGATGACACCAGGGGTATATACGTGATACAGGAATTGATAAAGAAGGCCGACATTCTCATCGAGGCGCTCCCGTACATCCAGGGTTTTAGAAAAAAGATCGTGGTCGTGAAGTACGGCGGGAGCACCATGGAGACGGGCGACCCGGACAGCGTTCTCCGCGATATCGTGTTCATGGAGTGCGTCGGGATGCGCCCGGTGGTGGTGCACGGCGGCGGGAACGCCATCAGCACGAAGCTCAAGGAGCGCGGCATTGCCCCGTCGTTCATCGGGGGATTGAGGGTGACCGACGCCCCGACGATGCGGGTGGTCGAGGAGGTGCTCCTCGAGATAAACCGCGGCATCGTGGCGCGGCTCGAGGCGCTCGGGGCGGCCGCCCGCGGTTTCCCCGACAAGGCCCAGGTGCTCCACGCCCGCACACACCTCATCGAGATCGAGAAGGACGGCCGTCGGGAAGAGGCGGATATAGGGTTCGTGGGCGACGTGGAAGCCATCACCACCGCCCCGCTCAGGGAACTCTGCCGGAAGGACATCATCCCCGTGATCGCGCCGATCGGTGTCGGCGAGGGCGGGCAGCTCTACAATATCAATGCGGACACGGTGGCAGGCGAGGTTGCCGCCGCATTGAAGGCGCAGAAGCTCATTCTCCTCACCGATGTGCGCGGCCTCCTGCGGGACCCGGACGACGAAAACTCTCTCATGGGAACGCTCAGGATCAGCGACATCGACACCCTTATCAGCCAGGGGGTGATCAAGGAGGGGATGCTCCCCAAGGTGCGGGCGGCCCTGATCTCGGTGAGGGCGGGGGTCAAGAAGACGCACATCATCTACGGGCGGTTGCCGCACTCGATGCTGCTCGAGATATTCACCGACAAGGGAATCGGGACGGAGATCGTCCCCGCATGAAAGGCTCTCGAGGACGGCGCATGAAGAAAAAATCGCAACGCGTTTCGCCGGCGGCAAAGGTCATGACGGCGTACGACCGCTATGTGATACCCTCCTACGGGAGGAGCCCGCTCGTGATCGTCCGGGGTCGCGGCTCGTGGCTCTGGGATATTGAGGGGAAAAAGTACCTCGACTTCTTCCCGGGATACGCGGTAAGCGGGCTCGGGCACTGCCATCCCAACATCGTCCGCGCGATCAAGCGCCAGGCGGGGCTGCTCATCCATCTCCCCAACATCTACTACAACCCGCTCCAGGCGCGGCTGGCGGAGCTCATCGTCGCGCACGCGTTCCCGGGGAAGTGCTTCTTCTGCAACAGCGGCGCCGAGGCGAACGAGGCGGCCATCAAGCTCGCCCGGAGGGCGGGGCATGCGCAGGGGCGCTATGAGATCGTGTCGATGCTCGACTCGTTTCACGGCCGGACGATCGCCACTGTCACCGTCACGGGGCAGAAGAAGTACCAGGAGGGCTTCGGGCCGCTCCTCCCCGGCGTGGTGCACGTGCCGTTCGGCGACATCGGGGCGGTCAGCGGCGCGGTGAACGAGAAGACCTGCGCGGTGATCCTGGAGCCGATCCAGGGCGAGGGCGGCATCAATGTCGCGCCCCCGGAGTATTTTGTCGCCCTCCGGCGCCTCTGTGACGCGAGGGGCGTACTCCTGGTCATGGACGAGGTGCAGACCGGCATGGGGCGCACCGGGCGCTACTTCGCCCACCAGCACTACGGGATCCGGCCCGACGTCATGACGCTGGCCAAGACGCTCGGCGGCGGGGTCGCCATCGGCGCGATGGTGGCCGGGAGCCGCTATGCCGATCTTCTCCAACCTGGCTCGCACGCGTCAACGTTCGGCGGCAATCCGCTCGCCTGCGCCGCGGCGGTAGCCACCTTCGACACGATCGAGGATGAAGAGCTCCTGAAATATGTCAGGAGGATGGGGAACTATCTCCGCACCCGGCTGGTCCGGCTCGCGGCCCGCTTCCCGTTCGTCAAGGAGGTGCGCGGCGAGGGGTTGATGCTCGGCATGCACCTCGGGATAGACGGGAAGGCCGTTGTCGCGGAGTGCCTGAAGCGCGGGATGCTCATCAACGCAACCGGCGACAACGTGTTGCGGATGATGCCGGCGATGACGGTAAAAAGAAATGAAATCGATCGCGCAATAAAGATTGTGGAGGATGTATTCAGGGCGGTGAGATGATTGTAAATTGAAAATTATAAATATCAAATCTTAAATTATAAAACGCGGGAGGAAGAGATGGAAAGGGTTGTGCTCGCATACTCCGGGGGGCTCGATACCTCCGTGATACTGACCTGGCTCAGGGAAGAGAAGGGGATGGATGTCATCGCCTATGTCGCCGACCTCGGCCAGGAGGAGGAGCTGGACGGCATACGCGAGAAGGCGCTCAAGACCGGCGCCAGCAAGGTATATGTCGAGGATCTGCGCGAGGAGTTCGTGCGCGATTTCGTGTTTCAGGCGCTGAAGGCCAACGCCGTCTATGAGGGGACCTACCTCATGGGTACCTCGATCGCCAGGCCGCTCATCGCCAAGCGGCAGGTCGAGATCGCCCGCAAGGAAAAGGCGACGGCAGTCGCGCACGGGGCGACCGGCAAGGGGAACGACCAGGTCCGCTTCGAGCTCACCTTCGCGGCCCTCGGCCCCGACCTCAAGGTGATCGCCCCCTGGCGCGAGTGGAGCCTCGGTTCGCGCCAGGAGCTGATCGGATACGCGCGGAAACACGGTATCCCCATCCCGGTGACGAAGGAGAAGCCGTACAGCAGTGACCGGAATCTCCTGCACATCAGCTTCGAGGGAGGGATCCTGGAGGACCCGGACCGCGCGCCGGACGAGGATATGTTCGTGCTCACCGTCTCGCCGGAGAAGGCCCCGGACAAGGCCACCTTCGTGGATATCGAGTTCACAAAGGGCGTGCCGGTGGCGGT
>JAPLCY010000248.1:2121-6021 GCA_026391995.1 Candidatus Auribacterota bacterium | reverse complement strand
GGGTTCGAGACGTATTGATAGCGGCTGTCGAGGGTGGGGTTGGGGCGTCTGGCGGCGGTGGTGATGCCGGCCCTTGCATGGCCCCATCGCGCGCGCGCCATATCGAGGTCGGGATGGTAATAGTAAGCCGCACGCGTGAGCATGGAAAAATCCCATGACGACGGCGGCCACGGAGAAATCTCGCGATGGAGGCCGGACTCGATGAATTCCTTGAGGCCGGGGTTGTCCAGCGTGCGTGCTTCGAAATCCGAAGATGTCAGAAACGATGAAGGGGAAGGCTCATCAAGCATAGAGCACCCAGTGGCCATGGAGAGGGCGCAGATGAGCGCGATTGTGCGTGCATGCAGGTGCGCCCCAGTGCCCCGCGCGTTAAGCTTCTGATGTTGTGTGACGGGCTTACCGGTTGGATACAATGAGCTTGTCTCCCTTACGTCCGAGGAATCGGACATGGCGTGTGACCGATTTTCGAAGGTCAGCGATATCATCGGTGTCGATCAACGTCAAAATGCGGCCCGGTGAATCCCAGAGCCTGTAAAATGCGCCATAGTCTATGAACCATGACGATTGGTCGACCTGACTGCTCCCCAAAGCGAGGTCATTCAGCACGTCGACGCAGATGACCCGCCTGCATGTGTAAAATGGCAGATCCTGAGAATAGAAACCATAGCAGCATATTGTATCATCCGCGCGCGAGGTGTTTTTAGCTATCAGCGCCAGTTCCTTGAGTGATCTTTTTTGAATCACTTCATCAAATATATATTTCGGCCCGACTATCCCCAGCACATATATTATGAAGCACAGGCCGAGGAAAAAAACAGCAAGGTCCGCGCGCCGCATGGAGAAAGTGACGGCCAACACCCCGATCAGCAGGAAGAGGGCGTACACCTCTCCGCCGGCGGGGCCGAGATGCGGCCTGGGCGCGAGACGGGGATAGAGAAGGGTTGCCGCGGCGCCGACAAGGAGGATGATTTGAAGGAATCGCGCCTCTATCCGAAGCGACCGGAATCCCCTGTCCATGGATTCGGACACGACCTTGCCGGTGAGGAGCGCCACCGCCGGGTAGACGGGGAGGATATAGGGTACGAGTTTTGATTTTGAAATTGAAAAAAAGCAGAATATGAAAACCGCCCAGATGGCGAGGAACAGATCGGGATCGGCGCCCCTCCGCCGCATCCCCCGTATTGCGCTGGCGGCGGCCGCCGGGAAGAAGCACGACCAGGGAAACATGCAGCCGATCAGGATAGGGATGAAGAACCAGGAAGGTTGGTAGCGTGAGTGGGCCGTGGTGAGGTAACGCGTCAGATGCTCGTGAATGAAGAAAAAACCGACAAATTCGGGATTTCTGACAGAGACCAGAACGAACCATGGGACGGTGATCAGCAGGAAGAGCACAATCCCGGGGAAGAGCCGCATCTCCTTAAGCAGCTTCCATCGCCGCGCCGGGAGCAAGTATATGAAGATTATCATCCCCGGCAGCACGATTCCGATGAGTCCCTTCGACAGCACCGCGAGAGCCATACACGCGTACCATGCATAATAGTAGAAGCGTTTGGACGGTTCGTCGTCGCGCGAGGCAATGAGAAAGGAACCGAGGGCCGCCGTCATGAAGAACATAAGCGTCGTGTCGATGATGTTCAGCCTTGCCTGGACAAGGTAACCGATGGATGTTCCCAGGATCAGGGCTCCCAGCAGCCCTTCCCTGCGGCCGTAGATCTTCCGCCCAATGTGCCAGACCAGCAGAATGCTGGAGACGCCGGCGAGCGCGCTGAAGAATCGCACCGCACACTCGGTCTCGCCGAACATGTTCAGCACGCCTAGGGCGTGAAAAAAGGAGAACCCGAACAGAAGCAGGAGAACCGCGATATCCAGGCCGCGTGGCGTCTGTCTGGCGCGGATAAAGGAACAAGCGATATTCAGAGGCGCTTGTATTACATTGGAGACGGACATGCCCGATCCATTGACATGATTGATATATCCATCATGTCGATGATAGCATGTGCGCCTTGCGGCTAACTGACGGGGAGATTATATTTTGGTAATGTGCCAAAAACGGTCAGGTTTCCGGGAATATGCGCGTGAGGGTTATTATGAAAGAGCTCCCGGTGCCGGGGTTGCTCGTTGCGGTGATTTCTCCTCCGTGCGCGCGGATGATCGAGTTGGCGAGACTGAGGCCCAGTCCGTTGCCCGGCGCGGAGCGGCTTTTGTCTCCGCGGTAAAACCGCTCAAAGATGTGAGGCAGGTCCCGTTCGCTTATTCCGATGCCCGAGTCGGTCATGGAGATGCGCACATGCGCGCGATTCGCTTCTGTGGCAATGGCAATGCGTCCGCCAGATGGAGTGTACTTTATGGCGTTGTCCACCAGGTGCGCCAATGCCCGTTGGAGACGCGATATGTCACCCATGGTGAAGAAAGTTTCCGGCGGGACATCAATTGTGAAAAGGATGGCCTTGTCTTCCGCAAGGGGGCGGAATAATTCATGGGCGGTCCTGACAAGGGTGGTCAGATCGACGGGGCTTTTAGGCAGTACGGCGGACCCCGATTCGGTTTCCGCAATCTCCAGCGTGGTGTTGATCATGCCCATGAGGCGGTCGCATTCCTCGATAATTATTCCGGCCATTTCCCGGTACGCGTCGATGTGCGCCGGGCCGGTCAATGTTGTCTCAGCTATGCCGCGGATCCGCGTGAGCGGGCTGCGGATGTCATGCGCGATGCCGTTGGTCACTTCCTTCAGCTCTGCGACGAGCGCCTGAATCCGTTCCAGCATGTTGTTAAACGCCCTGGCGAGATTGGCGATCTCCCTGCCCTCGTTGCCGGGCGCGACGCGCCTTGTGAAATCATTTTTCCCTATGTGCGCCGCGAGGTGGGTGACCCGTTCAACGCCGCGCATGGCCTTGTTGGCCACATACCACCCCGCAGCACCGCCGAAAAGCAGCATCACGGCAATGCCCATCCCGAAGATCATTCGATAGTGCGAGATCAGTTCATCATCGTTCTTGCACGTGTAGCCAATCTGGATAACGGCGCCGTTGTCCAGTTTCTTGTATATGACCCTGGCCGCGTGCTCATTCCCTGGCAGAGAGATTGTTTTAAAAAATTCCGCGCCGGGCTTCAGTTTCGCCGCTTCACCGGGCAGCGGCTCGAGCCCGGTCCACCCGCTCAGGTCTGACGAGGCGCATTCCGAAGGCCGGCTGGAATAAAATCTGAAGAACACGTTCCTTATCCCCTCAGACGCAGTTTCCCTCTGGAATTCTGCCCGCAATGCTTCGATCCCCTCGATCCGGTACAGTTCTTTAAATTCCGCCGCTTCATTGAGGAGGGCTTTGTCCATCCGCTGGCTGAGGTTTGTTTTCAACATGATATAGATGGCGGCAAAAACCGTCACCGATAATGCGGCAAAGAGGGCCGCATACCAGAGCGTGAGACGGGAAGAAACGCTAGAGAACATGTCGCGCCTTCTCCTCGATCAGATAGCCGGCGCCGCGGATAGTATGGATAAGCTTGGGCTCGAACGACCGGTCTATCTTGTCCCGGAGGCGGCAGATTCGCGCCTCGATGATGTTCGTCTGGGTGTCGAACTGGTAATTCCACACGTGTTCCATGATCATTGTTTTTGAGACCACCCGTCCCGCATTGCGCATGAGATATTCAAGCAGCGAGAATTCCCGGGGCTGAAGGTCTATCTCCTTCCCCGAACGGAAGACCTTCCGCTTGAGGAGATCCATGGTCAGGTCGGCCACGGTGAGGCTCATCGGCTCGGCAACGGAAGTGGCCCTGCGAATGAGGGATTGAACGCGCGCCAGCAGCTCGGAGAATGCAAAGGGCTTGACGAGATAGTCGTCCCCCCCGGCGTGGAGGCCTTTGATACGATCATCGACGGAACCTTTTGCGCTGAGGATGATG
>JAPLCY010000248.1:0-2106 GCA_026391995.1 Candidatus Auribacterota bacterium | reverse complement strand
TCTTGATTTTCCTCGCGCGAAGTTCGCTCACCAATGCCAGGCCGTCCATCCCGGGAAGCATGATGTCGATCACGGCGGCGTCATACGGATGCGTGAGAGCCTGTTGAAGGCCCGCCACCCCGTCAATGGCATGGTCCACGACAAAGCATGCCTGTTTCAAACCCTTCATGACAAATGAAGCAGTTCTCGCATCATCCTCAACGATGAGAATTCGCATATGCATCCTCAATTGTGCAATTTTAGAGCACGTGGTTTGTTTTAGACTAGCACAACGCGGCAAGTTTGTCGATTTCGCCCCGTGGAAGTATAGAAGCCATCAGTTATGGAAGGGGGCGACTATATCACAAGCATGTTATCTTCAATGGCTGAGCCCGCTCCTTTTTGATAATGTTGCCGATATATGGACCTTGATAAATACATGACCGAGAAGAAACTGGTCATCGAAGCGGCGCTCGAACGATTCCTTCCTCCCGCCGACGCCTCGTCGGCCCGCCTTCATGAGTCGATGCGCTACAGCGTCTTTGCGGGAGGGAAAAGGCTGCGCCCCATCCTCTGCATTGCGGCGGTCGAAGCGCTGGGGAAAGACCCGGCCCCGTGCCTGCCCGCCGCGTGCGCGCTCGAGCTGGTGCACACCTACTCGCTCATCCATGACGATCTCCCCGCCATGGACAACGATGACCTCAGGCGGGGCAAGCCTACCAACCACAAGGTATTCGGCGAAGCGGTGGCGATCCTCGCCGGCGACGCGCTTCTCACCCTGGCCTTCGAGTTGGTCGCCGGCATCGATGCCCCCGCCGCGGCGCGGGTGGATATGGTCCGGATGCTCGCCCGCTGCGGCGGCACGGAGGGGCTGGTGGGCGGGCAGGCGCTGGATCTGTCATCGGAGGGAAAACAGGTGAGCGAGGCGACGCTGGAACGCATCCACGCGCGAAAGACCGCCGCGCTCATCGAGACGGCGATCATGTTCGGCGCAGTGTGCGGGGGGGCATCCCCCGGGCAGTCTGACTGCTTCTCTGCCTACGGCCATGCCCTCGGGATGGCGTTCCAGATCACCGACGATATTCTCGACGCGACCGGACATCAGGAGAAGATGGGGAAGCGCACGCGCCGGGACGCCGATGCCGGCAAGGCGACCTATCCCGCGCGGTACGGGGTTGACGCGTCGCGCCGTTTCGCGGCCGGCTACGTCACGAGAGCGGTCGGGGCGCTCGCGGGATTCGACGAGAGGGCGTGGGTGTTGCGGGAGATCGCCCGCCCGCTCGCGACACGGGACCGGTGAGAGTTACTCGAAAGAGTATTTCTTGCGCACCTTCTCGACCACCGTCCATGTGCAATTAAGCCCCTTGGGAAAGCGCACGAGGTCCCCCCTGCCGAACTCGACCGTGCCCGAGGGGGTGGTGACGCGCACCTTCCCCTCGAGGATGTAGCACGTTTCCGCGCTGTCGTATGACCAGTCGAACGTGCTCGGTTCGCACTCCCATGTGCCCCATCTGTCGACGCCGAGATCCTTGAGCTTCTGCGGTGTCGGTTTCTCGATCCTGACTTCTGCCATAATGAACCTCCCGTTTTAAATCCCAAATCTCAAATCCCAAAATAACGTTACCAGAGGTCATTAGGATTCTGGATTTAGCATTTTGAGATTTGGTCGCTGAAATATATTTATGAATTTGGAGTTATGGATTTCATATATGCTTTGCATATCTCCTCCACGCCCGGATACCGCCACTCATCCGGAAATGTCCTGCATTGTCGCGGTTTGACCTGCTGGACCAGACAGTCATTCCCCGCCAGCAAGACGCATTTGCCGTTTTCCTTCTCCGCGAGCTCGAGCCCGCTGCGGTCCTGCGCCAGCCGCGTGTAGCGCTCGATGAAATCGTGGGGGGGTATCCCGAGGAGCGACGCCATCCGGTCGATCTCCTCGGGGGTCACGCGCACGAAGCCGCGGATGCGGCAGCACGCGCCGCAGTGGAGGCAGGTGTATTTGTTATTCATCGGGTGCGTGTCGGTACTGTCATTCATTCTGTAACGCACACTCTAGTGTGCGGGCAATTGGGCGCGCATAATTTCATGTGCGCACATAATTATAGTATAATCCCCCCATGAATA
>JAPLCY010000351.1 GCA_026391995.1 Candidatus Auribacterota bacterium | reverse complement strand
CGGGCTGCGTCATGACATTGCAGACGTAGATTTTCACCGCCGGCGACGCCGCGATTGCCTCCGCGACGCCCTCCACGAGGAGATTAGGCATCACACTCGTGTAGAGGCTTCCCGGTCCCATCACGATCGCGTCAGCGGCCCCGATCGCCTCGATCGCCGACGCGGTCGGGCGCGCCCCTCCGGGTTCGAGAGCCACGCGTATGACCTTTCTCGAGCTCCGCGCGATCCGCTCCTCGCCGCGCGTCACGGTGCCGTCCTCATGTCTCGCGACGAGGGATATGTTCCGCAGCGTGCACGGCACGACGCGTCCGCTGATCGCCAGGACCGCGCTCGATGCCTCAACGGCGCGCTCGAAGTCGCCGGTCACCTGCGTCATTGCGGTGATGAAAAGGTTGCCGAAGCTGTGCCCTCCGAGCTCGCCCGCCCCCTCGAAGCGGTATTGGAAAAGCCTGCTCATCAGGGGCTCTGCGTCGGCCAGCGCCACCAGACAATTGCGTATATCACCCGGGGGGGGCAGGTGAAATTCACGCCGCAGGCGACCCGAGCTCCCGCCGTCGTCGGCCACAGTTACGATGGCGACGAGGTTGCTCGAATATTTCTTGAGCCCCTGGAGCAGCACCCCCATCCCCGTGCCGCCCCCCAGCACCACGACGCGAGGCCCCTTGCCGAGCTGTGTTTTCTTGAATAGTATGTCGACGAACGATGTCTCCCTGCCGGGGAGGCAGACCGTGAGCAGCGCTCCGGAGAGCCTCCCGAGGGCGTAAAACTCGAGTGCCGCCCCCGCCGCCATGAGCATGGCCCCCGTGTACTGCCAGAGCCCCGACCCCGTTGCCACGAGCAGCATGTGAAGACCCAGGCCGAACACGACAAGCCCGCCGGCGCAGGCGGTCCACCAGCGCTTGATGCCGATCCCCGGGTAGAGCCACTTGAAGAGACTCATGCGCGCAGCGCGCGGCCCCTGCTCATGACCTCGATCAATTCCCGGTCGAGCGTCTTCGCCGCGTGTTTTCCCATCTTCTTGAGGCGGTGGTTGAGGGCCGCGGTCTCGAGGAGGAGCACGATATCCCTCCCCGGCCGCACCGGGATCACGAGGTGGGGAATATTCTGGCCGAGGATCTCCATGGTCTTATCTTCGAGCCCCAGCCGCTCGTACTCCTTGGCGCTATCCCATTCCTCGAGGCTTACCGCCAGCTCGACCTCCTGGGCCTCCTTCACGCAGGTTGCCCCGTAGAGGTCCTGGACATTGATGATCCCCAGGCCCCTGATTTCCATGTGGTGTTTCACAATCTCTGCGCCGGTGCCGATGAGGTATTTCCCCTCGCGCAGCTGGACCTTGACCACATCGTCGGCGATGAGACGGTGGCCGCGCTTGATGAGGCCCAGGGCGCACTCGCTTTTTCCCACGCCGCTCCTGCCGCAGATGAGGACCCCGACGCCGAAAACCTCGAGGAGGTTGGCGCCCACAGAGGTAGAGGGGGAGAACTCGTCTTCGAGGAAGATGGTGGCCTTGTTGATGAGCGCCATGGTGACCATCGGGCTGCGGAAGAACGGAACCTTTTCCCGGTCGGCCTCCTCGATCATCTCCTGCGGGGGGCGGTAGTTCCTGGTGAGGATCACGCAGGGAACCCGGTGACGCAACAGCTGGCGGATCCGTGCGCGGCGCAGCCTGGCCTCCATACTCTGGAGGTAGTGGGTTTCGACCATGCCGAGCACCTGTGGGCGGCGGGAGGCGAAGTAGGAGAAATAGCCTGCGAACGCCAGTCCCGGGCGATTGAGCTCGGGGACCGTGATGCGGCGTGAAAGCCCCTTCGCCCCCGCCACGAGCCTGAGTTTGAGGTGTTCCTTCGTCAGTTCATAAAACTGCTTAACCGTGATGCCGCGCATGGTCCGCTCTCCCGGGGTCGATCAGCGCATCGGTTCGATCAGGGCGTAGTCGCCGCCAATCTGCTGGTAGACCACCGAGGCGTTTTCCGCCTCGGTGTTCATGAAGAAACGGAACTTCCCGCCCGCAGCGACCATCGCCGCGAGGGCATCCTCGGGGCTCTCCCAGGGGGCGGCGTGGAGCCCTTTCTCGAGCAGCTTCGGCCTGGCGTCCGGGCTGACGGACTCCTCGCTCAGCACTCGCACGCTGAATGTTGCATCCTTGTCCATCCCGCGGATCTTTTTGGGGATAAGGAGGGAGATGGCGCCCTCGCGGCCCTGGAAGAGGAAGTTGACCTGCTCGCTGTCGGCGTTCAGGAAGATGAAGAAGAGGTGCGAGCCGGCCTTCATCTGGAGGAGCGCCTCGTTCAGAAACATCGGTTTCATCGGGAAGCGGAGGGCGATCACGGGCTCCGCCGTCTCGCCGCCGGGAGGCGGGGCGTGAGGCGCCGCATGCGCCTTCGTGGTCTTGCGGAGGTGCCGCTCCTTGAACTTGAGGAGCTGGCGCTCGAGCTTGGCGACCGCGCGGTCGATGGAGGTGTACATGTCGTCCGTTTCCTCCTTGCAGAAGAGATCGAGGTTCTTGCCCCGCGCCGCCACCTCCAAGCGGTGCCGGTACTTTTCCACGTCCATGATGACATGGACCTCGTTGAGGTGCGGCCGCTCGCGCATCACCCGCCCGAGCTTCTCGCGGGCGTACTCCTTCATCGAATTCGTGACATCCACATGCCGCCCCGTCACCGTCGGTTGAATGCTGTTTCCCGCGCGTGTGATGGCCGCCTTTTTTTCACTCTTCACGTGTCACTCTCCACTGTAGCGCTACATTTCAAATCGCTCGCCCAGGTAGAACTTCCGCGCCTCGGGATCGCTGATCAGGAAATCAGATGTCCCGTGCGTCAGCACCTTCCCCTCGTAAATAAGGTAGGAGCGGTCGGTGATGGTGAGGGTCTCGCGGACGCTATGGTCGGTGAGGAGGACTCCGAGGCCCTTCGCCTTGAGGTTGGCGATAATTTGCTGGACGTCGAAGACCGCGATCGGATCCACCCCGGAAAACGGCTCGTCGAGGAGGATGAACGAAGGCGAGGTGACCAGCGCGCGGCTGATCTCCAGCCTCCGCCGCTCGCCGCCAGAGAGGGTGTACGCCTTCTGCTTCGCGAGGTGCGCAATGCCGAGTTCGTTCAAGAGCTCGTCGAGGCGGGAGCGGCGCTGAACCTTCGAGAGGGGAAGGGTTTCAAGGATGGCCATGATATTCTCTTCCACCGTCAGCTTCCTGAAGACGGACGGTTCCTGGGAGAGGTAGCTTATCCCCAGCCGTGCCCGCTGGCACATCGGCATCCGGGTGATCTCCGTTCCCTGGAAGTAGATCGAGCCCCCGTTGGGCCTGACGATCCCGACGATCATGTAAAAGGTCGTGGTCTTGCCGGCCCCGTTGGGACCCAGCAGCCCGACGATCTCGCCCCGGTTCACGTTGATATTGACGCCGTTGACGACCGCCCGGCCGCCGTAGACCTTGACGAGGTTCTCGGTGCGGGTGAGCGGTTCGCGTGCCTTTTCCTGCATGGTAGTAATCCTTATGGGTGGTGATTATCGATCGAGGCCAAAACTCTCGAGGGGACTTTTCCCCTCATCGGAATAGATCATGAGCCGCGCCTTGGGCTCGAATATGATCCGCTCAGTGTCCTTGAATATGATGATCCTCTCCGCCGCGTAGATGCTCCGTCCCTGTATGATGCGGGGCTTGCCGGTCAGGACGATCTTGCCGTCCACGGCGGTGTACACCGCCCTGTGGCTGAAGGAGCGCCGATCGTGGGCGTCGATGATCACTTTTTTGCCTGTGGCGACGAGCTCCGTGAGCTCCTGTTTTTTCGGATCGAAGAAGACCACCAGCTTGTCGCTTCTCAGATCGCCGCTCACGTCCTTCACGTACACATTGCCCTTGAACGTGGACATCTGCTTGAGATAGTCCATCTCGAGGGTGTTCGAGGTCACCGTGGTCGGTGTCTGCTGCATTCCCTTCGGCGACCCATTCCCGCCAGGGCCTTTTTTTGCGACACGGGGCTCGCGCTGCGGCGAATCGGGCGCCGCGTTCAAGGCGGGGGAGGGGTTGGCCCCGTTGCCGTTCCGGTTGCCGGGTTCCTCCACCTCCCCGACCACCGGGGATGTGGCGCAGAGGATTGCCGCGGCGAAAAGGAGCGACCTCATGGGATGACCCCCTTTCCCGCCGGCTGGCTGAATACGACCTTCACGCTCTTCTTCAGCGTCCCGCGCTTCCCCTCCTGGTCCCATGCGAGGCCGGTGCCGGTGGTGACGGCGTTTTTGGTCACGATGGTGACGAGATCATCGCTCGTCACCTTCCGTGTCGTTTTGTCCAGGATCGCCTTGGCCGTGGTCGCCACGGTGGTGCTCCCGTCGTCGCCGTAGTAGGTTGCCCGTACATCCTTGATCTCGATGATCTCCGGGGTCAGGAAGACCGCCGCACTCCCGTCGACCTTCCACTCCGTGCGGCCGCTCTTCTTCGTCGAATTGAAGGTGAACCCGTCTTTCAGCGTTGACGCGGACTTCTGCGCCGGCTCATCGCCGGCGAAAGCAGTCGCCGCGAGGAAGATCACGGCGCATCTAGCGAGTATACGCATTGAGCAGCCCATTCCATTTTCCCTGTGCCTTGAGGATGAATTCGACGACCTCCCGCAGCGCCCCGCCCCCGCCCCCCCGCCGGGTTATCATCGCGGCGGCGCGGCGCACGTCATCGGCGGCGGCGGGAACCGCGACACCGAGACCGGCGCGCCGCAGCAGGGGGAGGTCCGGAAGGTCATCCCCGATGCAGCAGATCTCTCGGGGGTGCAGCCGGTATGTGTCCATTAGTATAGCAAATATGCGGGCCTTGTCAGCAGCGCCCTGCCAGAGGGCGTCAACGCCGAGCTCCCTGCTCCTCCTGCGGAGGGCGGCGGAGGAGCGGCCGGAGGCAAGGATGATCTTGAGCCCCCCGCGCCGGGCGAGCTGCACGGCGAGGCCGTCCTGGACGTGAAACCGCTTGAGCTCGAGATTGTTCTGCCCGTAGACGATGCCGCCATCGGTGAGGACCCCGTCGACGTCGGCTACAATCGCCTTGATGCGGCGCGCGCGCGCCCGGAGGGAGGGATGTTTCATGGCGTGCCTCACCCGATCCCGATCAGGTCGACGACGTCCAGCATGCCCACGGGGCGGCCCCCGCTATCAACCACGGGGAGTTCGTCGATCTTCCGCTTCTTGGGATTCTCGCCGCGCATGACGCGCAGCGCCTCGACGGCGAGCCGGCCGGGCCCGATGGTGATCGGCGAGCGGATCATGAACTCCCTGATGAGGCGCGTGGTCACGTCCGCGCCGTCCTCAATCGCGCGGCGCAGGTCGCCGTCGGTGAAGATGCCCGTCAGCACGCCGCGCCGGTTGACGACGGTTGCCGCGCCGGCGCGAGCTTTAGTGATTGCCAGGAGCACGTCCTTGATGCGCATATCCTCGCGCACCACGGGATGATGGCGGCCCGTCCGCATCACATCAGATACCTTCAGGAGTTTACGCCCCAGGCTCCCAGCGGGGTGGTAGAAGGCGAACTCCTCCGGCTTCAAGTCCTTTCGCCGGATCAGGGCTACGGCGAGCGCGTCCCCCATGGCGAGCATGGCGGTGGTGCTTGCGGTGGGGGCCAGGTTGAGGGGGCACGCTTCGCGGGTCACCCCGACGTCCAGGGCAAGGTCGCTGTGCCGGGCGAGTGTCGAGCGGGGATTCCCGGTAAGGCAGATCATGAACGCCCCGATTTTTTTCACCATCGGGATGAGCCTGAGCATCTCTTCCGTCTCCCCGCTTGACGAGAGGGCCAGGACGACGTCCCCCGGTGTGACCATCCCCAGATCGCCGTGCACGGCCTCCGCGGGGTGGAGGGAGAGCGAAGGGACGCCGATGCTCGCCATCGTCGCCTGAATCTTGCGGCCGATGATCCCCGGCTT
>JAPLCY010000312.1 GCA_026391995.1 Candidatus Auribacterota bacterium | reverse complement strand
GGGTGTGGGGCGTGTGGGCGTTATCCGGAAATGGGGCGGCGTCTCTCTATCTTCTCCGGAGGGGCAGCGAGACTGGGAGCGATGTGTTTCAGGCTTTCAGCTTTTGGCTGTAGCGATGAGCCTGTAGGTGTCACGGGCAATGACGAGTTCCTCGTCCGTCCGGATCATGAGGGCGGCGACGCGGGAGCCCGGTTTTGAGAAAAGCGTCTCGTGCCGCGCGTTCCTTTTCTCGTCGACTTCCAACCCGAGGAATGTCCCGTAGGAGAGGATTCGCGAGCGGATCGGGGCGCTGTTCTGCCCCATCCCGGCGGTGAAGACGATCGCGTCGAGGCCGTTCATCGCCATCGCATACGCCCCGATGTACTTCGCGACGCGGTAGCAGAAGACCTCGACGGCCAGCTGCGCCGGCGTCTCCCCCTTCCCGGCGTCCTCGAGGATATCGCGCATATCCCTTTTGTTGCAGATTCCCAACAGTCCGCTCTTCTGGTTGAGGAAGGTCCGCATCTCCGGGATAGTGAGGTTCTCCCGCTCCATAATATAGAGCGGGACGTACGGATCGAGATCGCCGGAACGCGAGCCCATCACGAGCCCCTCCAGCGGGGTGAATCCCATCGAGGTGTCGATGGAGATGCCGCCGCTCACGGCCGCGACGCTGCAGCCGTTGCCGAGGTGGCAGGTGATTATCTTGAGCTCCCTGATCGGGCGTTTCAAAATTCTCGCGGCCTCGTGTGCCACGTACATGTGCGATGTCCCGTGGAAACCGTAGCGCCTGATTTAGTACTTGAGGTACATGGCGTACGGGATGGCATAGGCGTATGCCCTGGGAGGCATCGTCTGGTGAAACGCGGTATCGAACACCGCCGCCTGGGGCACCCCGGGGAGCAGTTTCTCGCACGCCTCGATCCCGAGGAGGTTGGGCGGGTTGTGCAGTGGTGCGATTTCACAGCATTCCCGGATCGCCTCGATGACGGGGCCGTCGATAAGGACGGATTCGGCGAATCGCTCGCCGCCGTGGACCACGCGGTGGCCGACCCCCTCGATTTCGTCGAGGCTCTTGAGGATCCCGTGCCCGGGGTGGGTGAGGAGTTGCAGTATCTCGCCGATCGCCACCCTGTGGTCGGTGATAGCGGCAGAGTACGCGACCCCGTCGCGGCCGGGTATGGTGTGCGTGACGGAGGCTTGTTTCAGGCCGATCCGGTCGATCAACCCTTTGGCGAGACATCGCTCCCGGTTGTCGATCTCGAAGACCTGGTATTTGACCGATGACGAACCGGAATTGAGCACAAGAATTTTCATAGATGGTATGTACTAATGGAGCACATTATTCTTTACACTTTTTGCCATGGTCATTGCGAGCGGAGCAATCTCCTGCTGCTCAATGAGTTAGGATTGCTTCGTCGCTGAGCTCATCGCAATGACATGTCAAATATTTAATGCTCCCCGCAATAATTGCAGGAATTGTGCGCCATTACCCCGTTACGCTCATACACTCTACGCCGACTGTGCCTGCACCGCGGTGACAGCGGCTACGCCGACCACGTCCTCCGCGGTGCAGCCGCGCGAGAGGTCGTTCACCGGTTTCGCGAGACCCTGAAGTATCGGGCCGTACGCCTCGGCCCTGGCGAGGCGCTGGACCAGCTTGTAGGCGATATTGCCGCTGTTCAGATCGGGGAAGATGAGCACGCGCGCCCTTCCGCCGACGGGGCTTCCGGCCGCCTTGCGCGCGGCTACCGCGGGGACAATCGCGGCGTCCACCTGGAGCTCGCCGTCAATCACAATATTCCTGTTGTCGGGGAAGCGGCGGACTGCCTTCGCGCGCGCGATCTCGGCCGCCTCGGCCACCTTTTTCGTGAGCGGTCCCGCGGCGGAGCCCTTGGTGGAATAGGAGAGGAGGGCGACGACGGGCGGGATGCCGAAGAGCATGGCGGTCTCGGTGGTCTCTATGGTGATCTCGGCGAGCTGCTCGCTGGTGGGGTTCTCGATCACGCCGCAGTCGGCGAAGGCGAAGACCTCCCGGCCGAGCACCATGAAGAAGAGGCTCGAGACGAGCGAGCAGCCCTTTTTGCACTTGATGACCTGGAGCGCCGGCATGATGGTGTCGCGGGTCGAGTGGGTGGAGCCTGAGACAAGGCAGTCGGCGTCACCCTTGAAGACCATCATCGTCCCGTAGTAGATCCAGGACTTCATGATCTCGTGTGCCTGTTCGAGGGTGACCCCCTTGTGGCGGCGGAGTTCGAAGAAGGTCTTGGCGAACTCCTCGCGGTTGGGATCCTCCTGCGGGTCTACGACGGTGACGCCGCGTTCGTCGGCGCCGATGGCCTTGAGTTGGCCAAGGACGGTTTCCCGGGCGCCCAGCAGGATCGGCTGGGCGATCCCCTCCACGGCGAGCATGTGCGCGGCCCTGACGATCCGCTCGTCGTGCCCCTCGGGCAGGACAAGACGCTTCGGTTGCCGTTTCGCTCTCGCGATAACCTCTTCCAGGAAAACGCTTTTCTCGGGCATGCGTGACTCCCTGCAGCCTACACCCCACAAGTCCGCAGAAGTATGGAGGAATTTCGGGCAAAAATCAACCGTAATCGGGAGGCACACGTAATGGGTCAATCACAGGGGGGGTAAATTCCCCCTAGCTCCCCTTTTTCAAAGGGGGGGATGGAGGGATGTCAAGAACTGGGGATAGTCCGGGTAATTTACACGGGTTATTTACAGTCTTGCGCGCGCGCGGCAAAGGTGGGAAAATTGACATGTGTGTGACGGAGGACCCGGCGGAAGGCGCGCCGGATGTTTCTACATTGACAGCGAGGCCCCGGAGGAGTATATTTAGTTTTAAGAATTATTACTAATAGCGGAGAGGTCATGAAACACGCACGCGGGCAGCAGAGGAAGACCAGGCAGCGGCAGGTGATCCTCGAGGAGCTTCGCAGGGTTGTCAGCCACCCCACCGCGAACGAGGTCCATCACATGGTGACCAGGCGCCTGCCCCGGGTGAGCCTAGGGACGGTCTACCGGAACCTTGAATCCATGTCGCGGAGCGGGGTCATCCTGAAACTCGAGACGGCCGGCACCCGGCGGCGCTACGACGGGACACCCACGCCCCACTACCACGCGCGCTGCACCGGCTGCGGGTGCGTGGCGGATCTGCGCATGGAGCCCCTCGAGGATCTGGAACGCCGCGCGCAGGGGGCAACTGGATTTTCGATCATGGGGCACCGGCTCGAGTATATCGGTGTGTGCGCGAGGTGCGCGGGGAAGAAGCGCACGCAAAGGGAGGAATAATCATGCACGAGATGACCGCGACCCACTTGAGAAGCGCCTACGGCGGCGAATCGATGGCCCACATGCGTTACGGCATGTGGGGCGCGAAGGCGGCGGAGGAGGGATTTCCAAATGTCGCCCGTCTCTTCAAGGCCATCGCAGTGGCCGAGGAGGTCCACGCCTGGAACCATTTTCGCGAACTGCGCGACGATGCCGGCGCCTTCGCCGTGAACTCGATGGCCGGCTTTGGTCTGGGCAGCACCCCTGACAATCTCCAGGGCGCGATCGAGGGGGAGCTCTTCGAGATCAACGAGATGTACCCCGTCTACAAGAACGCGGCCCAGTTCCAGGCCGAGAAGGGCGCCGAGCGGAGCTTCCATTACGCCCTTTCCGCGGAGCGGATCCACGCGGCCATGTATCAGGAGGCGAAGCAGGCCGTTGACGGAGGGAGGGATGTCGAGCTCGGGCCGGTGCAGATCTGTTCGGTGTGCGGCTTTACCGGCGAGGGGGCTTCACCGGCGAGGTGCCCCGTGTGCGGGGCGGCGAAGGAGAAGTTCAGGACATTTGCGTGAATAATCCGCCTGATCGGCATAATCCCTGGTGATAGAACTTGCCGGGGATGGGGCGGATTGAAAGGAGGGTGCGCGTGACTGGGAGACTCCAGGTGTACCGTTGCGGTGTATGCGGCAATATGGTGGAAGTAATCCATGCGGGAGCGGGGGCGCTCGTCTGCTGCGGCGAGGAGATGGCCCTTTTGGTCGAGAACAGCGTCGATGCGGCGAGGGAGAAACACGTCCCCATCATCGAGAAGTTCCAGGGCGGTGTGCGGATCAAGATCGGCAGCGTGCCGCACCCGATGGAGGAGAAACACTATATCGAGTGGATCGAACTCCTGGCGGGCGGGATCGCGTACCGGCGGTTCCTGAAGCCCGGCGACAAGCCCGAGGCGGAGTTCTCGGTGGCGGCCGCGCAGCTTGCCGCGCGCGAGTACTGCAACCTGCACGGCTTGTGGAAGACCTGACGGCCGCCGCCGCCGCATGCGATAGGCTCGGGGGAATGTCCTATGCGGATTGAGGAAAAGAACGGCGACCTCGTCATTGTCGACTTTGACGAGGTCGAGGCGTGCCGGATCGCTTGCCGGATCGAGCGCGACGGCGTACGCTTCTACACCCGGCTGGCGAACGGCCAGGTCTCCCCCGCCATGCGGGAGGTCCTGGGGGAACTTGCCTCCCAGGAGTCGGAACACCTGGACTATTTCGGCGGGAGGCTCGCAAAGCTCCGTGAGGGGCGTGAGGATGGGTTCGAGGAGGATGACCTTCTTGGCAGCATCGACTACGGCATCTTCCAACCGTACCAGGACATGGAAGAGCTCCAGGGCATACTCAAGAAGCCGGCGCAGGCGCTCCGGCTGGGGATCATCGTCGAGGACAAGTCGATCCGTTTCTACGAGTCGTGTGCCGCACAGGTCGTCTCCCCCGGCACGAGGGACGAGCTCCGGCGCATCGCCGGGGAGGAGCGTCGCCATAAGCAGCTCCTCGAGGGGTTGCTTGTAGAACAGGGGCATTGAGGGCCGGATCTGACAGTGACTGCTTGAAAGAGAGGTGTGGAATGATCAACACAAAGATGCAGGACGCATTGAACGCACAGCTCAACCGTGAATTCTACTCGGCGTACCTTTATCTCTCGATGGCGGCCTATTTTGAGTCGGTCAACCTGAAGGGTTTTGCCAACTGGATGGAGGTCCAGCGGCAGGAGGAGCTCGTCCACTCCCTAAGATTCTACCATTATATCATCGACCGCGGCGGCAAGGCGCTGCTGGGCGCGATCGATGGCCCTCCGACGCAGTGGACTTCTCCGCTCAGGGTATTCCAGGCCGCTTACGCGCACGAGCAGAAGGTGACCGCCCACATCAACGACCTGGTCAGCCTCGCCATCAAGGAGAACGATCACGCCACGCACAACTTCCTCCAGTGGTTCGTGAGCGAGCAGGTAGAGGAGGAGGCCTCGGCGGACGGCGTGGTGAAGAAGCTCACGCTCATGGCGGATGCGCCCGGCGGCCTGTTCATGCTCGACCAGGAGCTGGCGCAGCGCGTCTTCACGCCGCCGCCGGCGGCGGGCGGGGCGGGACCGCAGGCGTAGGGTTGGACAACAGGATTGAGGTGTCCGGGGCGGGCGGAGGGGGGGGACAGAGCGGTGATTCAGCAGTTCATAGACAACCTTGAGTCGTACCTCCACGGGGCAAAGCTGCTCGCATTTCTCGCCGTCTACTTCGGCGGCGTGCTTGTGAGTTTCACCCCGTGTGTTTACCCGGTGATCCCGATTACCGTCGCGTATATCGGCGGCCGGGCTCACGGTTCGAAGATGCGAGGGTTTCTCCTCTCGGTGATTTACGTGCTCGGGATGTCGCTCACGTACGCCGTCCTCGGCTGCGTCGCCGCCCTGACGGGAACGCTGTTTGGGCGGATCCAGACAAGTCCGTGGACGTACCTTGCGGTTGGCAATGTCTGCATCCTGCTCGGCCTCTCGATGCTCGATGTCTTCATGCTTCCCGTGCCGCGCGCGTTTTCCCGCCTCCGGGCCGGCCGCGGCCAGGGCGTCGCCGGCGCGTTTCTCGTGGGGGCGGTATCGGGGCTGGTGGTAGGGCCGTGCACCGCGCCGGTGCTGGCGGTCCTCCTGGCCTACGTGGCGAAGGAGGCGCATCCCTTGTACGGGGTGACCCTTCTCTTCCTCTTCGCCTTCGGCATGGGGACGCTCCAGATCCTGCTCGGCACATTCTCGGGACTGCTTTCGAGCATGCCGCGCGCAGGGGTGTGGATGGTGCGCATCAAGCATCTGTTCGGATGGATCCTGATCCTGATCGGGGAGTATTTCCTGGTCACGGCGGGGACATTCCTCATATGAAAGGAGACGTGCATGAGTAGATGGGTGCGGTGGTTGTCCCCATTGACGGTGGTGCTGTTCTGCGGCGCCGCGGCTGCTGCTGATACGGCGGCCGATTTCACCCTGAAGGATCTTAAAGGGACCGAGGTCGGCCTGAGCAAGCTCAAGGGGAAGGCGGTGCTGCTGGTTTTCAGCACCACCTGGTGCCCCCACTGCCGCACCGAGGTCCCCGAGCTCAAGAAATTCCACGAGCGCTACAAGGAGAAGGGCCTCGAGATCCTCATGGTCGACATACAGGAGAGCGAGAAACGCGTGGCGGCGTTTGTCGAGAAGTACGGGATCCCGTACCGGGTGCTCCTGGACACGGATGGATCGGTCGCCAACAAGTATCGTGTGCGCGGCGTGCCCTGTCTTTTCCTTGTCGGCAAAGACGGGACGATCATCTGCCGCGAGTGCCGGCAGGTGGAGCCGCTCATCGAGCGCGAGCTCGGTGTCGCGGCGAAAAAGTAGGGAGACTGATCAGAACCGGGAAGGGAGGCTGCCATGGCAGGCATTACCAGGGAGAAATTCATCGAGTTGCTCAACAAGGACCTCGGTCTCGAGTATACCGCGTGCGTCCAGTACACGCAGCACCAGGGGGTGTTGAAGGGCGCGATGTACCAGAGCATCCAGAAAGAGCTCATTATCCACGCGCAGGAGGAGCTGGCCCACGCCACCATCCTCGCCTCGCAAATCGACTACCTCGCTGCCAAACAGGCCGAAGAACTCAATCTGTACCATCTTGCCCAGCAGCTCAGGACCATCCTCGCGGTGGAGCAGGAGCACGCGATGGACCTCGAGCAGGCGCTCGGGGAGTGAGTATGGGGCGGGGCTGCGGGGGGCATGCCGCTGTCTGCGCCGCGCTGGTATGCGCGTATGTCGCCACGGCTGCGGGGAGTTCCGCAATGATGATCACCGTCACCAGCCCGACCTTCAGGGAGGGCGGGATGATCCCCTCCGCCCACACCTGCGACGGCAGGGACAGCTCGCCCCCGCTCGAGTGGTCGGGTATCCCGGCGGGGACGAAGGCGTTGGCGCTCGTCTGCGATGATCCGGATGCGCCCGCCGGCACGTGGGTGCACTGGGTGCTCTATAACATACCGGCCGATCGCCGAAGCCTCCCGGGCGGACAGCCCACGGCGGAAACGCTGGCGGGCGGCGCGGGGCAGGGGGTGAACGACTTCGGCCGTTTCGGTTACGGCGGGCCGTGCCCCCCTTCGGGAACGCACCGCTACTATTTCAAGCTCTACGCCCTCGACGCGCGGCTGGATCTCGCAGGACGGGTGACCAAGGCCGCGCTGCTCGACGCGATGAAGGGGCATGTCCTGGCCGACGGTGCGCTCATGGGGCGCTATGCCAGGCGCCGGGGATAATACGTCAGGGAGGCACAGGATGAAAACGGTACTGGGGATTGTCGTGGGAGGCGCCATAGGGTTCGGGGTCGGCTACTTCGGCAAGTGCGCGAGCGGCGCCTGCCCCCTCACCAGTAACCCGTGGATCAGCACGATAGTCGGGGCGGTCATCGGCGCGCTGGTCGCGGGCGGATTCTAAAGGGGGACGGGTGAAGCGACTGTCTCCGGAACATATCCGTTTTCTCAACCGCCAGCCGTACGTGATCCTCTCCACCATCGGCGAGGATGGCATACCGCACAGCGCCTGCAAGGGGATTGTGAGGGTGCGGCGTGAAGGCGAGCTCTACCTGCTGGACCTCTACCGGGGGGCGACCTGCCGCAACCTCGCGCGGGACCCCCGGATGAGCGTCACCGTCGTGGATGAGCACTCCTTCCGCGGTTACTGCATGAAGGGGCGGGGGAGGGCGGCCGCGGCCGCGGATATCCCGCCGGGGCTCATCAGGTCGTGGGAGCGGAAACTCTCGGGCCGGATCACTCGCAGGATCATACAGAGCGTCAGGGGGGAAAAGGGGCACCCGCGCCACCCCGAGGCGTTGCTGCCGCAGCCGAAGTATCTCATTGTGATGGATATTGCCGAGATCATCGATCTGGCGCCGGGACACATCCGCTGAACGCCCGCGGCCACGCACCAGCCATGTATATACTGGGTATCAATGGGAGCCCCCGCACAGGCGGGAACTGCGACCTGTTGCTGGACGCCGCCCTCGCAGCCGCCGCCCTCGCGGGGGCGGACACGGAGAAACTGTTGCTGTGCCGCCTCTGCATCGCCCCCTGCCGTGCGTGCGATAAGCCAAGCCTGGACGGTCCGTGTGTCGTGGCGGACGATATGGCGATGGTGTATGAGCGGCTGGGGAGGGCCGATGCCGTCATCCTCGCGTCGCCGATTTATTTCGGC
>JAPLCY010000251.1 GCA_026391995.1 Candidatus Auribacterota bacterium | reverse complement strand
CCCACATCAACGCCCACGGCCACACCCATCGTCTTTGTGCCGTTCAACATCAGGCTCGGGCATCCTGTGCAGCCGCCGACGGGCGTTCTCAGCGTCTTCATAGATGTCATGGTCAAGGGAACCTCCTACGCGGGGGTCCCGTGCCTCCCCTACATTGCCATCAATGCCGGTGGCAAGATGTACTACATTGTGAGCGGCAACAAGATCGCGACCAAGATGACCCCGTACCTGAGCAACGGGAAGGCAAAATACTTCCAGTTGTACGAGGACATCATCAATCTCGATGCGGCGTATATACCCTTCTCTGGCCTCGCGCCGGGGCGCTACTGGGTGTACGGGGCGCTGCTGGGGGCGCTGCTGAACAAGAAGGGCGCGCCAATGGGGCCGATCGCCGAAAGGATCCTCACCATCGAGTAGTGCACGCAGCCTTTTTCCCGTACCGGGACTCGTGCTGCCTCGTGGGGTTTGCACACCCCCCACCCTCACCCTCCCCCTCAAGGGGGGAGGGAATTTGATTGAAACTTAGGGTCGAACCTTTACAAATAGACAATTGATTCCTCTTGGGGACAGTTTGTAGTAGGTACATGGTCAGATCATTAAGGATCCACTACGCCGGGGCCTGGTATCACATCACCTGTCGAGGTAACGAAAAATCGCGCATCTTTGGCGATAATAAGGATCGACAGAAGTTTCTTGAACTCCTGGGAGAGAGGTCACAGGAGTTCAGTTTGGAAGTGCACAGTTATTGCCTCATGGATAACCACTTCCATTTTCTTCTCAGGACGCTCCTTCCTAATCTCGCCAGATTTATGCAGAGGTTCAATACAGCCTATATCATGTACTTCAACAAGAGACACGATAGGGCAGGGCATCTTCATCAAGGGAGATACAAGGCGATCCTGGTAGATGCGGACAGCTATCTTTTAGAACTCAGCCGCTACATCCATCTTAATCCGGTACGGTTGCGAAGATTTGAAGGAGTGCCCTTCGAGGAAAAGGTCAAGGCACTGGAGCACTATCCATGGAGCAGTTATGGCGCGTACATTGGGAAGCAGGGCGCGGCTTTTTTGCATAAGGAGATGATTCCGGGGATGATCGGTGGGAAAGATAGGCATCGCCACTACAGGGGATTCGTTCTGAATGGATTGAGAGAGGGGATGCGCAGTCCTTTAAATGATAAGAAGGCTCACACCGTATTGGGGGATGACAATTTTATCGCATGGGTGTACAAGGAGCACGTGAAGGGGAAGGAGTGCGAGAAAGAATATAGCAAAATACACGAGATAGCCCAGAATTGACGGTTGAGCGTATTGCGCAGGAAGTGGCAAGGCGGTTCGGAGTAAAGCCAGGTGAGCTTCTCCAGAGGTACGCGAGAGGTCAAGCGCGGCAGGCACTGGTGGAGCTTAGCTGTCGGCACGTGGCAGCGCGGGTGGGCATGCGTGGGATCGTAAAGATATTAGGAGTGAGTGTGGCAGCGCTACACCTGAGCCGGCGGCGGTTTCGAAAAAGGCTGATGTAAGAAAGGGTACTCCGGCGTCGTTTCGCGAAAGTCGAAGCGACTCTGCGTGAGTGATATTGTATATTTGTAAAGGTTTGACCCCCAAGCCTCCTTTTTTCTTTATTTTTATTGTCAGGTGAACTGGCTTTCGGAAATATTGCATAACACATTCCGTCGCAATCGTGAAAAAAAGAGGCTCCTTGCAGAGCCTCTTTTGACAATCAAATCACAAGGGCGGAGTTACTCTTCCTTGCTCTTTGCGCTCTTTGCGTACTTTTTCCAGACGCCCGGGTCGGTTTCCTGAGCCCCCTGCTTCCACACATCAGGGTTTACCTTCTTATTCAGGGGAACCATGTCCTTCCCGCAGCACTTGATATCGCACTCCGCTTCCTGGCACACCTCTATCACGACGACCT
Organism: Candidatus Auribacterota bacterium; assembly: GCA_026391995.1. Classification (GTDB taxonomy): domain Bacteria; phylum Auribacterota; class Tritonobacteria; order UBA1439; family UBA1439; genus JAPLCW01. Next base: position 3,248 of record JAPLCY010000251.1, on the reverse strand, counting down.
TTATGCCGCAGCCGTTTTCAGGTCCGCACACCAGCACTTCACCCTGTTTCAATTTCATGCCATACGCCTCCTTGTGGACACATGATAGTACAGGAGGAGGGGCTATGCAAGATAAATTCATTTTCGTCACTTCAAATTAAGCGTCGCCAGTGTGCGTTTTATGTTGCGATAATCAAGGGCCCCTGATATGAATCTATCGATTACCATGCGTGCATCCTGTTGGCGTGCTAGTAGTTGAGTAAATCTATATGTAAAAAACGGTCTAAAAAGACATATATTCGGGATCACTGCCCCACCAAAGCTGCTCTTGAGGAATCGAGAAAGCATTGGCCCATAGGCAGCGTTATTCCCGTCAAGGATCGCTGCGGCAAGGAGCGCCGAGGATTGTATAGAGAAATAAATCCCCTCCCGCGTCACCGGATCGGCAACACCGGCAGCGTCGCCGACGAGCGCCCATCCCTCTCCCCGGTAGGGGGCGTTGCCGCGATGATATGTGGGGACGATCGCCGCGTACGGACGCGAAAAATCAAAGACCTGCCCGGGATACAGCCCGGCGAGCCAGGCACGCACCTCATGCAATAGCTCTTCACGACGTGCTCCAATCAATGGCGCAACGACGCCGGCCGATGCGAGGCCCGGACACGGAAAGAACCATGCATACGCCGCTCTTCTCTTCAAAAATGCCACGGATATGCGCCGCGGGTCCGACGCGGGGATATAATATCCCGCGCAGAGCGAGAGCGCGCGGCGGCTGAACGGTTGTGCGAGCGTTCGACGAACGAGACTCGACGCCCCGTCCGCGCCCGCGATGAAGCCCGCGCTGAACTCCCCCGCATCCGTGCGCACCGTCCAGCATGGGCCATCGCGCCCGATGGCGCGCACGCGCCCCGCGATCAGTGTTGCGCCTGACCCCCGAGCGAGGTTGCGTAACGCGGCGTCAAAACCGCTCCGGGCATATAACGTGATGGGCCGGCTGAGCGCCACTTCGGCTGACTGTCCGCGATCCGCCGTGAAGAGGATTGAGTTCGCCTGCGTGGAAGGAGATGCGATATCCCGCAGCCAGGGGAATTGGTCGAGGGTCCGCGCGGGAACACCTCCGCCGCAGTGTTTCTCGCTGCCGCCGCTGCCGTCAAAGAGCAGCACCTCTCTCCCAGCGGAGGCGAGCCAATACGCGAGCGACGCCCCCGCCGGCCCCGCGCCGATAATGGCGACGGGTTCAGGAGTGTGCTGGATGTGTTGTCGGGCATGCATTATCATTATCCACGGGATGCTCAAATAGTTTATCATATAGCGTTACAAGGGGAAGAGATCAACCATGCGACAATCGTACTGTGCGTTCACATTGATGGCGTTGATTGCGGCCTCAGCGACAGCCGGTACGCCGCCGACGGCCGATCTCCGAAATTACCTCGGCACGAGATGGTATGGCCTCTACTTCATGAATCAGAAAATCGGCTACGCGGAGGGGGATATCTCGAAGGGGTTTCGCGGGGGGAAAGAGGCGGTCGTGGTCAGCCTCACGCTCAACGCAAGAATGTCCATGGCAGGCCAGCCCCAGCAGATGAAGATCCTCGAGCAGCGCGTCTACAGGCCGGGCGAAGGGCTCGTTGCCTTCACCAACGACACCGATTCCGGCGGTTCTGCAATGAAGATCCACGGCGAGGCCAGGGGCGGCGTTATGGAGGTTGTATCCCGGGTCGGCGGGCAGGAGCGCAGGGCGACCGTTCCCGTCCCCGATGAGCGCTTTGAGGATTATATCGCCGAGGAAAGGCTGGCCGGGCCGGACACGAAAGTGGGGGATCAGGTCAGCTTCAAGCAGTATCGCCCCGAGCTCCAGAAAACCATCGCCGCCACGAGCCGCGTCAAGGAGATTCGCGAGCGACTGCTTCAGGGGGTCCCGACCAAGCTCTATGTTATCGAGACCACGATGCCCGATATCGGGGTCGCCTCCACCTCGACCATCGGCCCGGAAGGGGAAGTGCTCGAGGCCCAGGTCGGCGGCGCCTTCACCATGCGGCGCGAGGACGAAGTCACCGCCCAAAACGGCGACTACCGGAGCGACGTCATCCTCTCCACGGTGATCAGGCCCGAAAAAAAGATCCAGCGCTCCACCGAGGTCCGCGAGATGCGCGCCCTGGTGAGGGGCATCAAGGACCCTACGCTGCTCATCAACTCGGACCGCCAGCGGTACGCCGCCCAGCCGGACGGGAGCCGGCTCCTGACGGTCATGGTCGAGGATATCAAGGGCCTCACGGTCCCGGAGATCCCCGTCGCCCGCAAGGATATGGCGGAGGCGCTCGCCCCGACCATGTTCATCCAGAGCGACAACCCTGCGATCGTCGAGCGCGCGCGATCCATCGTGGGCAATGAACGGGATGCCTATAAAGCCGGCGAGAAGCTCGTCCGGTGGGTGCATGCCAATCTCAGGAAGCGGTTCAGCGCATCGTTTTCGAACGCCCTTGACGTGCTCAGGCGCGGCGAGGGGGACTGCACGGAACATTCGGTGTTTTTTGTCGCGCTCGCCCGCGCGGTCGGCCTGCCGGCGCGCGAGGTCTCCGGCATTGTCTATTGCGATGAGGATGGCGGCGGCTTCTTCTACCACCAGTGGGCCGAGGTGTTCGTGGGTCGGTGGATCGCCGTCGATCCCACCTTCGGCCAGCCTCAGGCGGACGCAACCCACGTACAGTTCGCCAGCGGCGATCTGCTGGCGCAAGCGAAGATCCTCACGCTCGTGGGGGCGCTTGATCTGCAGGTCATGGGGGTGAGTTATGGTAATGCGCGTTAGCTGCTGCGTCCTCGCGTTCGCCTTTTCCGCGGCTGTTATTTTCGCGGAGGGCGAAGAGGCCTTCCGGCTCAACAATGAGGGGGTCGAATCCCTTGGCCGGGGAGAACTCCAGGATGCCGTCGCCAAACTCGAGGCGGCGCGGCGGGTCGATCCGCGCAATGCCACCGTGGCGTCGAACCTCGCGAGCGCCTACCTTCGGCAGGGAGAGGATGCGCTGCGGAAGGGGGAGCTCAAGGATGCCGCGCACTGGTGCGACCGCGTGATGGGGCTCGCCGGCAAGAACGACGCCCTCATGCACAATCTCGCCGCGTCATATAATGATATCGCGGCGGCCCACTCAAAGGCGGGCGGGTACGGGGAAGCGGTGTCGCTGCTCGAGACCGCCGTGAGCCTGAGACCCGGGAACATGGTGCTGAAGAACAACCTCGGCATCGCCCTTTACCGCGACAATCGCCGCGCGGAG
>JAPLCY010000297.1 GCA_026391995.1 Candidatus Auribacterota bacterium | reverse complement strand
GTAAGGGGGCGCTTACGGTGGGTATTTTTTACCCCCCCCCCGACCCTTCCCTCGGCTACGCTCGGGACAAGCTCCCCTCAAGGGGGGAGGGGAATAATGTGGGAGCCCCCCATAAGTGACCCCGTGCAACATCGCTGAGAGGGAACGCCATGCTTTCGGTTAAGTTGCGGATATCGATCACCGTGGCGTCCACCGCTGCCGCGCTTTCCTTGCTCGTATGGAAGAGGGCGCTGTTCCCCGCGCCCGTCGCGCGCGCACTCGCCGCACTCCGCGACGGCTGGCTGCGGGTTGCCAGGGTGATCGGTCACGCGCAGACCGTGGCCATCCTTTTCGTATGCTACTTCACCGGCATCGCCTTGGCCGCGCTCTTTTCCAGGTGCATGCGGCACGATCATCTCAGGTTGAACGAGCCGGGGCGATGGCATCCGCGGAACCGCAAGCCTGACACGATCGAAACGCTGATGCGGCAATTTTGATCATTCAATCACATATTTAGCCAATCCCTCCCCCCTTCCGAGAGGGTAGTGGGAAGGGCAAGGACGGTGTATGCAACTAACTGATAGACAAGGCATTAGACCTCTCACCCTGCCCTCTCCCCTTTTAGGGGAGAGGGGTTAACAACAATATAGACAGAAAAAATAGAGTAGCCAGCAAGTTTGGGACATACCCAATAATTTTATGAATATTCTCGGCATCTCTTGTTTCTACCATGACGCGGCGGCGGCGCTCTGCGCGGACGGAAAAATCGTCGCCGCGGCGGAGGAGGAGCGTTTCTCAAGGAAGAAGCACGACTCCGGCTTCCCGAAGCAGGCTGTCGACTACTGCCTCAGCTCCGCCGGCATCACGATCGCCGACCTGGACTACGTCGTTTTCTACGAGAAACCGTTCGTCAAGATGGAGCGGCTCCTCCTCACCTACATCGCCACCTTTCCCCGTTCGCTCAGGTCGTTCATCGCCGCGATGCCCGTCTGGATGAAGGAGAAGATGCACATCCCCACCATCATCAAGAAGGAAACCGGCTACACGGGACCGATCCTCTACACCGATCACCATGTCTCCCACGCGGCAAGCGCGTTCCTCTGCTCGCCATTCCAGGAGGCGGCCATCCTGACGGTGGACGGGGTGGGGGAATGGAACACGGCCGCCTACGGCATCGGGCGCGGCAACCGTGTCGAACTCACGCACGAGATCAACTTCCCCCACTCGCTCGGCCTTCTCTACAGCGCGTTCACCGGCTATCTCGGTTTCCGCGTCAACGACGGCGAGTACAAGGTCATGGGGATGGCACCGTACGGCACGCCGCGCTACGTGGATAAGGTCAAGCAGCTCGTCGAGATCAACGACGACGGCAGTTTCAAGCTGAACATGGAGTACTTCGCCTATCACTTCAAGCTGGAGAACCTGACGGAGAAGTTCACCGAGCTCTTCGGCCCGCCGCGCGCGCCCGAGTCGGTCTTCTACACCGAGCGGCTCTACCCGAAAAAGGACCTGCCCGGATGGAGCGACGCGTACGCCCGCGAGTGCCAGCGCTTCGCCGATATCGCCCACAGCATTCAGGACGTCACCGAGGAGGCGATGCTGAAGACCGCCGGGCACCTCCACCGGACGACCGGCATGGAGCACCTCTGCCTGGCCGGCGGCGTGGCGCTCAACTGCGTTGCCAACGGCGAGGTGCTCAGGAAAACCCCGTTCAAGGATATATGGATCCAGCCCGGCGCGGGCGACTCCGGCGCGGCTATCGGCGCGGCCCTCTACGTGCACAACACCGTCCTCGGCAATCCGCGCGTCTACACGATGAGCCACGCGTACCTCGGTCCGTCGTTCAGCGAGGCGGGCATCAAGAAGTGGCTGGACGAGGAGCGGATCCCCTACACGGAGTACGCTGCCTCGGACCTCCCCCGCGCCGTGGCGAAGCTCGTCGCCGGGGAAAACGTGGTGGGGTTCTACCACGGCAGGATGGAGTTCGGCCCGCGGGCGCTCGGGGCGCGCTCGATCCTCGCCGACCCGCGCAACCCGAAGATGAAGGATATACTCAACGAAAAGATCAAGCACCGCGAGCAGTTCAGGCCATTCGCCCCCGCGGTCCTGGTAGAGAAGGCCGGTGAATATTTCGACATCGGCTGCTCCGACGCCCCGTACATGCTGCTCGTCGGCGAGGTGCTGCCGGACAAGAGAAAGACCATTCCCGCCGTTACGCACGCCGACTTCACCGCGCGGCCGCAGACCGTGCGGCGTGACGCAAACCCGCGCTACTACGACATCATCGCCGAGTTCGAGAAGTTGACCGGCGTGCCCGTCATCATCAACACCTCATTCAACGTCCGCGGAGAGCCGATCGTGCTCACCCCCTACCAGGCATACCGCTGCTTCGCCACCACCGACATGGATTACGTCGTCCTCGAGCGGTTCGTCATCGCCAAGAAGGATATCCGCCCCGAGCACGTGCCTCCCCCGCCCGAATCCCTCCTGTTGGATAAGTAATATTGATTAGGTTCTCTTTCACTTTGTGTGGGTAAACCTCTTTTTCCCCTCCCCCTCAAGGGGGGAGGAGATCTAAAAGTACCCGCACAAAGTGGAAGAGAACCATTACTTACAATACTGCCGGCTTCCGCGCAATGACGTTCCAGTGCCAGTTCATAAAATTGAGCACGGGCACGCGGGAGAGAAACTGATCGCACCGGACGAGCATTCGCTCCAGCCCGGGGGAGGGGGCCCGGAGAGGGGCGAGCGCGCAGATCTCCTGGATGAAGCCGTTGACATACCATACGCGCTGGGTGGCCTCGAGTTCGAGGCCGGCGCGACGCAGTATCGAGCGGAAGCTCCGCATGGTGAATCCCTTCGCCCGGCGATCGCCCGGCGAGTGAAGCTCGCCCTTATGGGCCCCGGTTTCGATCAGGACGCCCGGCGCAATCCTCATGCTCCTCACCGTGCGCCACGCCCTGCGCGGGGAGCGGAGGACCGCCCCGGATCCCTTCCGGGCGATCGAGAGCGCGCGTCTCAGCGGCAGCAGCGTATAGTACGGCCAGGCGTTCGGCTCGAAGCCGAGCACGATCACTCCCCCCGGCACGCACACCCGCGCCATCTCGGCCACGCAGCGCTCAGGCGCCGCCATGTGGTGAAGGGCCGCGGTGATCAGCACGGCGTCGAAACTCGCGTCGGGGAAGGGGATCGATTCGGCGTCGAATACGGAGAAGCGCATCCGCGCATCATTCACACCGGCCCGGCGCAGCCGCTCCCGCGCGCGCTTCACCATCGCGGGGGAGATATCGCCGAGATACACCGTGAATCCCCGGGCGGCAAGGCACCCGGCATCCCACCCCGTCCCGCAGCCGACCTCGAGAACGGCGCCCGCCGCGGGAATGGAGACGAGGCGTTCGTGGTAGAAGGATTTAAACGCCGCGACACGGGCGCTTTCAAGATTGTGCGCCACGTCGAACTCGCCGCTCACCTGGCTGTGGTACGCCGATTCCTGCTCCTTGAAGGCGTCCATCGAGGGGGGGAGCAAGATGGGGACCCCCTCGTCCACAGGATACCGCCTGCCGCATCGCGGGCAGGAGAGACCGGTGGTCGCGTCACGGAGTTGCGCCCCGCACTCGAGGCAGATCGGTAAAATTATTTGAATCATCTAAAATCCCTTGACCTTATCCACCAACAAGACTAAAATCTATTTTGTAAGGGTGCTGGTGAACGGTTCACCTGTTGCTATGCCGCACATTTCCCGGCAGATACTCACGAGGGCATGTATCTGACAGCGAGCGAGCCAGTGGCTGTCGTTGCCGCTGTTGTTTTTGGCCGGCGACTGACGACCAGCAACTTTTGTTGCCGGAGTATTATAACCATATCCACCCCCTCCGGCATTGTCTATTTGTGCGTGAAAGGAAGAAGATGAGCGACAGACCGCGGCGCGCGTGGAAAATTCTCAAATGGACCGGCCTGATCATCCTCCTGCTGATCCTCGGCGGCAGCATCCTGATGAACCTCGCCTTGATCACCCTCGTGGGGGGCACGGCCTCGCCGGAGGGAGAGGTGGCGAGATTGAAAGAGTGCACCGTCGAGGGCGCCGGTCCCCACAAGGCGGCGCTGATCGCCGTCAAGGGGGTGATCAGCCGGGGCTACGGAGAAACGCTGATCCCGGGCCGCGGCATCGTGGGCTCCGTGCTGGCGCAGCTCAAGCGCGCCACCGCCGACAAAGAGGTGCGCGCGGTCATCCTCGAGATCGACAGCCCCGGCGGCAGCGTCGGCGACAGCGATCTCATCTACCACGAGGTGCAGGAAGTCCGCAAGAGCGGCAAACCCGTGGTCGCCTCGCTCCAGGACATGGCCACCTCGGGGGCGTACTACATCGCCGTCGCCTCGGACCGCATCATCGCCCAGCCAACCACCATCACCGGCAACATCGGAGTCCTGCTCCAGGGGTTCAACGTCGAGGGGCTCTTCCAGAAGGTGGGGCTCAAGGAGATCACGATCAAGAAGGGGAGAATGAAGGACATCCTCTCCCCCACCCGCTCGATCACCCCCGAGGAGGAGCAGCTCCTCCAGGGGATCGCCGATTCGGTCTGGTATCGCTTCGCGTCCCTCGTCGCCGCGGGAAGGAATTTGAACAAGGCGCAGATGGAAATGATCGCCGACGGCCGCATCTACCTCGCACCCGACGCCCTGAAGGCGGGCCTGATCGACGCGATCGGCTACCGGGACGACGCGCTGGCCGCGGCGAGCGAGCTGACCGGCATGCCCCGTCTCAAGCTCATCAGATACGAGAAGCCGTTTTCGTTCAAGGATATGCTGACCTCCTCCTCCCTTATCTCCCCGCCCTCCGCGAGCCTCTTCCAGGGGCTCATGGAAGCCTCCACGCCGCGTCTCATGTACCTGTGGACGGGGCGATGATCAGAAATCAGGACACACGGCGATGAAACACACACACGACGCACGGACCGGTGCGAGCAGGCTGACGAAGCGCTCCGACGTCACCTACCTCGCCTACATCGACGACGGACAGGTCGCACAGCTAAAGCACGACCTCCTCGCGCAGGGGTTCCGGATGAGGGAGGACGTCCCGCATGCCTTCTACGGGGCGAGCAAGAACGGCGTCAGCGTCACCGCCTTCAGGAACGGCAAGCTTCTCATCCAGGGGAAGGGGGCGCACGATTTCATTCTCTTCTACCTCGAGCCAATACTCCTCAAAAAAGTCAGCCTCGGCTACGAAGAGCTCATCGACCCGTCGATCGCGGAGGCGCGCATCGGGGTGGATGAGAGCGGCAAGGGCGACTACTTCGGCCCCCTGATCATCGCCGCGGTCTACGTGGATAAGACGGTCGCCCGGAGCCTCCTCGACCTCGGCGTGGCCGACTCCAAGCAGCTCGGCGCAAAACGGATCAAGGAGATGGCGGAGGTGCTCAAGCGCCAGACCGTGCACTCGGTCGTGGCGATCGGCCCGGAAAAGTACAACGGACTCTACGAAAAGATATCGAACCTGAACCGCCTCCTCGCATGGGGGCACGCCCGGGCTCTCGAGAACGTCCTGATCAAGAAGGCCGCTTGTAAGAAGGCGATCCTGGACAAGTTCGCCGACAAGAGCGTCCTCAACCTCGCCCTCATGAAGCGCGCCAAGAAGATCGACATCTCATTCAGGGAGCGCGCCGAATCCGACGTCGCCGTCGCCGCGGCCTCGGTGATCGCACGCCATGAATTCGTCTCCAGGCTCGAGAAACTCGGAGAGGAGTTCAAGATGGAGTTCCCGAAGGGCGCGGGGGCGGCGGTGGAAGAGGCGGCGAAGAAGTTCGTCGCCGTGCACGGCATCGAGGGCCTCGCCCATGTCGCGAAGCTCCACTTCAAGATCAGCAAGAAGGTCATCCTGGAGAGCTGAGCGCCAAAAACTATTGACGGCGCGCGCCTCCCTCTGTTAGCATGGTGTTCCACATCGGGCGGTTTCCGGAGGCATGCATGGCTCGCATCATTGTCGTCCTCGTCCTGGTCGCTGTGGCGCTTCTTCCCTCGCGCGCGCCGGCGGCCATCGATAAACTCCAGAAAGAGGACGGCCCCCGCCTCCTCATCGGCCTCCTGAACCTCTACTTCAACATCGGGAAGGGCGTCCTCGAATACGGCAGGGACACGGTCATGGCCGCCGATGACATGCCCAAGGCGATCGCGACCGACGTCTTCCAGGTCGGCCAGAAGAACGTCCCCGGCGCCTACTACGCAACCGAGGAGGAAAAAAAGGCGCGCGTGAAGCAGAAGCGTGAAGAGGAACAGCTGCACCAGCAGGAGAAAAAGGACAAGCTGCTCCAGCAGGGAAGTTCAGCGGCGCCCCCGATTACCGCGATTCAGGACTGGTAACAACAGCTGCGGCAAAAGCCAGGATTCAGAATCCAGAAGCCGGAAAAAGAAAGTTACCTTGGACTCTGCCTTCTGGATTCTTCTTACCGGCACCATGCGCACCATACAATTCGTCATCCCGCTGCTCTGCATCCTCATCCCCTCGGCCGCGCCATCGGCGCCGGACAACAAGAGCGCCGCGCTCATGCCCTCCACGGCGGTGCTGGAAACGCACCTGGCGATCAAAAAGGGCGACGCGGGCCAGAAGTGGGTGTTCGACCAGCTCATACGCTACCTCGTCAGCCACGCGGACGAGACCGGAACACCGCCGCCGGTGGCCGATATCGAGATCTGCAATTTTTCCGATTACGCCTTCGCCCTCCTCCCCTTGAAGGCCGGACACGAGGAGATGATCATGGCCGCCTCGCTCCTGCCAAGCAACGGGCAGTTCGGCGTCAGCTACGGCTCACAAAAGTTCCAGCTCACGGTCCGCAACCAGGGGACCGCGACGCGCACCCAGGTCCAGCTGCTCTCATTCCTGCTCGGCCTCGCCTGCAAGGTCCCCTCCGGTCCGGCGCCGGATGACGGCATCCTTTTCAACGCATCCCGCGAGGGGCGCGGCAAGTTCTCCGCCTACCACGTGAGCGATACCAGGGCGGTCATGGCTACGAAGCGGGATTACGTGAAGGCGGCCCTCTCCGGGACCGGCGGCCTCACGACGACCGAAGCCTACCGCGAGACGATGGCCCTGTTGCCGGACGGATCGGACGCCTACGGTTACGCCCACAACGAGGGTCACGCGCTCGCGGAGCTTCTCGGGAAAAAGGATTCGGGGTGGCAGAAGCTCCTTATCGCCCTCCTGACGCCGGCCCGGAGGATCGGCCTGGCGCTGGACGTGGTGGACCGGGAGCGAAGCGAGATCGTCATCGCGCTCATCCCCGTCAACCCCGGCGCGGTGCATGATCTGAGAATGCTGCTCGAGCCCGGTCTCCCTCTCCTCGCGACGCAGTGCCTCGACCCGCAGATCGTCCCCGAGATACGCTACGAGGAGCTTCCCAACGCGCTCAAGATCAGCGCGAAGCTGACCAATACGGGGGGCTTCTGGAAGAGGACCTTCAAACCCGCGGGCCCGAGCGGCCGGGCCGGCGGTAAATCGCCGGGGCCGGCTTCGCCTCGCGCGACCCCCAGAATCCGAACGGGGGAATAGCCCATGGCAACGCCACACACACATCCCCCCGATCCGCGCGCCCGGACGCTCCTCGACGCACTGAGTGCTCACGGCATGATGGCCGTCTGGGCCGCCGGTAAAAAGGACGCGCTCGATGCGGCGCTGGCCCGTATCGCCCCGGGAGATCTGGTCGGCGCGGGGGGCTCGGTCACTCTCGACCAGATCGGTTTGATCACGGCGCTCCGCGCCGGCGGGACGTTCTCCTTCAT
>JAPLCY010000093.1 GCA_026391995.1 Candidatus Auribacterota bacterium | reverse complement strand
GGCGCCCGGCGATTCCTTCTCTTTTCGCTCGCTGGCGGGGAAATAGATGGTGAACGTGGTCCCTGCCCTGGGGGTGCTTTTCAAGGTGATGCATCCGCCCAGCTTTTCAACGATGGTGCGCACCACCGCGAGACCCAGACCGGTTCCCGACTTCTTCGTCTTCGTGCTATAGAACGGCTCGAATATGTGGGAGAGATCGCGCGCCTCCATGCCGACACCGGTGTCGGCAACCGTGAGGGAAATGTATTTCTCTTTCTTGAGCTGCGGGAGCTGCCTCTGGAGCGCCGGGCCGTGGATTAGGTTGGCCGTCCTGGCGGTGAGGGTCCCTCCCTCCGGCATCGCCTCGCACGCGTTGAGGCATACATTCATCACCACCTGGTGAAGCTCACCCTCATCCGCGAGCACACTCCACAGGTCGGGGGCCATGTCCCCGACAATGTCCACGCCCCTCCCCGCCGTCTGCCGTAAGACACCGAACACATCGTCGATGACGCGGTTGAGATTGATCAGGCCGGCGTGATAACTGCCGCGGCGCGAGAAGGCGAGCAGCTTGCCCGTGAGGCTGGCGCCGCGGTGGAGCAGCTTCTCCACCGAGTCCAGGTCGGCGGACAAGCCGCCGTTTTTGTCAATGTTCATCTTCATGAGCGAGATGTATCCCATGAGCCCCGCCAGGATGTTGTTAAAGTCGTGCGCAATCCCCCCGGTGAGGGTGCCCACCGCTTCCATCTTCTGGGCGTGCAGGAGCTGTTCCTCACGACGCTTCCGGTCCGAGATATCGCGGAAGACCCCCTGGATTATCCGCCGCCCGCCGACAAGGGTCACGGAGCCGGTGATGCTCACCGGTATGATCTTCCCCGAGGCGGTGATCACCTCCTCTTCAAACTCATGAAAGCGCTCTTTCGCCACATGCTTCTTGAACAGGAGGGAATAGTGCTCGGCCTTCTGCGGGGAATGGATCATGGACTGATGCTTGCCGATGATATCTTCCCTGCGGCGCTCCAACAACTCCTCCGCGGCCTTGTTGCACCTGATGACAGTTCCGGTTGCGGGGTCGGCCCAGATAATGGCGTCCTTCGACTCCTCAAACACCAGGCGGAACTCCTCCTCGCTTTTCCTGATCGCATCATCCGCCCTCTTCCGCTCCGTGATGTCGTTCCCTATACAAAGGATCCCCACAACCACGCCATTCGTATCGCGGATGGCCCTGTTCGTCCAGGCGATCCAGACACGCTCGCCGTTCCGACGCACGTTTTCGTTCTCGTGGTTGATATACCGATCCGGGCTCTTGACGATGTCGCTGATCAGCGTTGAAAGATCACGGCCGGAGGAATCGGAAAAGGGGACGATCACGCCCAGGAGATATTTCCCGATGATCTCACTTTTCGCGTAGCCGAAAAATTTCTCCACGAACTCGTTCATGAAGGTGATCACGCCGTTCATATCCGCCTTCAGGATGATGCTGTTGGCGTTCTCGACAAGCTCGCGATACTGCGCATCGCTCTGCTGCAATGCCCGCTCCATGCCCTTGCGCGCGACATTTCCCCTCTCAAGGGCTTCGATAGTGGCGCGCAGCTCCCGCGTGCGATCCTCCACGCGCGCCTCCAGCTCCGCGCGAGACCGTTCCAACGCCTCGCCGGCGGTATCCCGCTCCTCCTCGACGGCGGCGGCCCTGGCGAGAATCTGGAACAACTCGAGCTGCTGCTCCGTGGGGACAATGTCGGTTTTGAACACGGCGCAGAGCGAGGCCACCGTCTTCCCCCGCAGCTTCACCGGGTAACCGATATAGGTCTTGAGCAGGAACGCCTTGACGTTGGGGTCGGTCTCCCGGTACACGCTGTTCTGGAGGTTTTTGATCACCACCGGCTCTTCCAGCCCCTTGGTGATCACATCAAAACAGATGTGCCCCTCTCCCCTTGACGAGGGCGCGCATTCCGGGGGGACCTGCCACCCGGCAACGGTCACGAGCATATCGCCGTCCCGGCGGCTGTA
>JAPLCY010000304.1 GCA_026391995.1 Candidatus Auribacterota bacterium | reverse complement strand
CGGTCAGCTGCGGAGCCCTGGGCCTACTCGTCCTGATATAGACCGGCCCCTTGACCCGCGCGGCGGCGAGCGTCGCCTTCTTCGCCTCAAGCCAGTCGCAAGGGACGATCACGGTGAAGTTCGGTATGGCCCGGATAATGGCGATGTCTTCTGTCGCCTGATGGGAAAGGCCGTCCGCCCCGACGGTGAGCCCGCCGTGGCTCGCGACGATCTTGACGTTCGCGCGCATGGCCGCCACCGAATTCCGGAGCTGTTCCCAGCAGCGCCCGCTCGCAAACACCGCGAAGGTGGAGGCGAACACGGTTTTGCCGGAGAGCGCCAGCCCCACCGCCATGTTCACCATGTTCTGCTCGGCGATCCCCGCGTTGAAAAACCGCTCCGGGAAAGCGCGCGCGAACATCGATGAGCGGGTTGATTCGGAAAGGTCGGCGTCCAGGACCACCACATTCCTGTCCCCGGCGCCCAGCTCGACCAGCGCCTCGCCGTAACCGTCCCTCGTTGCCCGGTCAACCATGGATCATCCCTCTCCCAGCTCCAGGAGCGCCTTGGCCGCCTCCTCGGAGGAGGGGGCCACGCCATGCCACTGGGGCTTTCCTTCCATGAACGAGACGCCCCGCCCCTTCACCGTGCGTGCGACGATGGCGCTCGGCTTCCCCTTCACCGCCGCGGCCCAGTCGTACGCGGCGATGATCTCCCCGAAATCGTGGCCGTTGATCTCCCGCACCGCCCACCCGAACGCTTCCCACTTCGCCGCGATCGGCTCCGGGTTCATGATATCCTGGATCCGCCCATCGACCTGAAAACCATTGTTGTCCACCACCACGGTGAGATTGTCGAGGTGATAGTGCGCGCCGGCCATCGCCGCCTCCCACACCTCCCCCTCCTGGAGCTCGCCGTCGCCACAGAAGGCGTACACGCGGTACTCTTTCTTATCGAGGATACCGGCCAGCGCGATGCCCACCGCCACGGATATCCCCTGCCCCAGCGATCCGGTGGAGGCCTCCACGCCGGGGGTCCGCGTCGTGTCGGGGTGTCCCTGGAGAAGCGCGCCCATCTTCCGCAATTTTAGGAGCTCGCCCTTGGGAAAGTAGCCGCACTCGGCGAGGGTCGCATAAAGGGCCGGGGCGGCGTGTCCCTTGGAGAGGACCACCCTGTCCCGGTCCGGCCATCGAGGCTCCTTTGGGCGGTGGCTGAGGCGCGCGAAGTAAAGCGCCACAAGCAGATCGGTGACGGAGAGCGAGCCGCCAGGGTGCCCCGAGCCCGCCCTCGAGATCATCTTGACGATGCTACAGCGTATTGCCCTCGCACGGTCCGCAAGTCCCTCTATGACAGAGGCGCTCGCGGGGCGCGCGGCTGATCGTGTGCTGGTACGCATCGGTAATCGCCGTTGATCCCGCCATTCCTACAGTAGCGCACCCTGACTGCCCTCCCTGCAGGGGCGGGGAAGGTGCGATTATGGTTATCCAATGAAGTGCATCATCACCAGGGAAGGCGATAGTACCAATGCGGAGGGGTGATGTCAATTCCTATCGCTTTCGCATCGCCTTCGCGACTATCCCCATTTCTTGAAATCCCCCCCTTTAAACAAGGGGGGCCAGGGGGGATTTGCCTCTATCATTTTGCATTTTCTCTGTCTTATATCTCTCCCTCACCTGATTGAAGAATGCGATGGTCGACTCGACACGGTAATCACGGTACGTCCATTGCCATGGCCGGAAGCTCCCCCGTTCGAAGTAGAGCATCGGCTGGGCGTAGATCCCCTCCCCGAGATAGACACGGTAGGTCGCTTCCTTTGTTGATGCCACCACGAGCGCGGCAAGGTCGAGGTAGCCGGGATCAATGTTGACGCTCCTCATCCCGCCCGCCGACAGGCGCTCCTCGATCCAGTTGCTCTCAATCTTCGCTCCCCGGAGCGTTCCTGCAGAGACGGGGCGGGCGAAGGCGATAAACTGCCGACGCAACCCGTCTCCCATCTCTTTCGCATAGTAGCCGGTGAAGTCGAACGGCATCGGCCCGCTCGAAAAGGAGATCGGTCCCCATGGATCTTGTAGTTCGCGGTGCAGACGTGCGAGGGCGGCGTCATCCCGCGCGAGGAGCGCCGCCACGAGGACCACCGCTTCCTTTTCGACCGTCCTACCCATGGCTCAATCTGGAGTATGCCGGGCCGCTTGTCCTCTGACTCGTACACCTCGAGGATATCCTTTCCCTCGACCTCGCGGGGAGATTCTATGACCTTCCTTGTCTCCTCGACCGGCGCGCCCGGCACCGCCGGGACCAGCGGCCTCGGCGATGGCGCGGCACGCGCCGTCTCGATGGCGAGGGCAACCTTCGCGCGCTGAAGCGCGACCATTTGCCTGAACACGAGAAAAACGCCGAGTACTATCGCCGCGGCGAGCACGCACACGCCGAACAGATTTTTCTCATTCATGAAGCCTCCCTCACTCTCCCCGCCCCGAACATTGCGGCCTCCCGGCGCCTAGCCCGGATCATTCATCACACGAATAAAAGAGCAATTTTAACATCATAGCAGGACTAACCGCGGATTTCGCGCCTGCCTGCCCTGCCTGCCGGCAGGCAGGGCAGGCAGGGATTGGACGGATTACAAACAAAAATCCGCGGTTAAATCCTTAAAAGTTGGTGAATAGATCAACCTAGGTGCCACAAAACGCCTTCCGGCCCACCAGTGAAAAAAGCCCCGGCGCGCGGGTCATATTGTCATAGGAGAAGAGGACCACGCCCATCGCCCCCAGCGCCCGGCACTCCTGAATCTGGGAGACCAGCTCGGCGGGCGTGTTGAGCATCTTGTACGCGCCGAGCCCGATCGCCACCCTGTCAGGACGCCCGGCGGCCCGGAGCGCGGCCTGAGCGCGTTTCCTGACCAGCGTCCTCTGCTCGCTGTAATTCATGGGTACGACAAAATCGGCGATCCCCTCGCCCACCCACCGCGGCCAATCCTGGAAGGTCGTCCTGACGCATCTCGCCTCGTCCGCCACCGTAGCCACGGAGAGTTTTTTCCCGCGGCGGTGGGCGGCCGCGGCCGCATCCACGACAAACGCCGTCACCTGAGCGCGGCGCCACTCATCCCAGAGGTGCTTCTTGAGGAGCGGCGCGGCAGCTGGATCGAAACCGTATTTTTTTTGGAACGTGGCCACGCTCCGGCGCCCGTAACCGAAATCGGTGCGTCCCTTTTCATCGAACGGGTAGCGGACATAGTCGAGGTGAATCCCGTCGATGTCCGGGTAGCGGTCGAGGATCTCTTCGACTATTCGCAGGAGGCGCGCGCGCACCGCCGGGTCCCCGGGGTCAAGCCAGTAGCCGGAATCGGGCAACGACTCTTTCGGGCAGTCGAGCATCGAGCGACCACGCCGGTCCCGGGTGATCGCGTCCCGCCCGAGCGCGCGTATGGTACCTGCGTCCCTTCCTCCCCACACCCTGTAGACATTCACCCACGCATGAAGCTTCATCCCCCGGGCATGGGCGTGATCGATCGCGAGACGCAGGGGGCAGATGTGTTCCGCCGCGTAGAACTCGCGATAGGGGGCCGCGTCGGCTATCGCGGAGCGGTACCACGCCCTGTCGCCGCGATAGACCTGCATAAAAACGGTATTCACGCCCGCCGACTGCAGGCGCGCGAACATCTCCTCGATTTTCGCCCTGCTGGAGAAGGTGGCGTTCACCCCCTCGCACTCAGCCCATATCCCGCGCATCAGGAGCGGCGCGGGCGCGGGGCGCGTTCCCCCGAGGCCGAGGGCCGCGACAGCCATGAGCACGATGGCGTTCATACCGGTACTGTAGATAAAGGACATGGAGATCCGTCACGCGCCAGCCCGGCACGGCAGGCTCAGAACTTGACGCCGGGCATGAGACTCGGCTGGGTTTCCCACGGTTCCGGACGGGCCCACGGGATGGAAGACCCCCCCTGCGGCGTGGAACAGCCGGACAGCACGGCAGAGAGCAGGCACAGCGACACCAACAGAAACGCACGCACCAGGCATCGCATCATCGGGACCCCCAGCAACCTGTATAAGTGTATTCAGCGGCGGGAGAAAAATCAAGGGAATAGCTCGTCTTTCGCAACATCGTGCCGCCGCCGGGTTAACGCCGTCCGTTGGGCGCAGAGGATATTCATTTACCGCCACCCGCGCCATGTACTATAGTATAGCATTGTTCCCCCTATACACACCATGACCGAGAGATCGCTCCTGCGCAACACCGTCTATAACTCCCTCGGGAAGCTCTGGCTCCTCCTGATCGGTTTCATCCTCACCCCCTATATCGTGCGCAGCGTGGGCGTCGAGCTCTTCGGCCTGTGGGCGGTTATATCCATTATGATCGGCACTTTCGGCCTTTTTGATCTCGGGGTGCGAACCTCTTTTATAAAATATATTTCGCATTACCACGCCATCGGCGATGCGGACGGAGTGAACGAGATCGTCAATACCGGATTTGTCTACTACCTGTTATTCGGCCTGGTCATCGGCGCCGCCGCCGGGGTGTGCCGCGCTCCGCTCTTCCGGCTCTTTAAATTGTCGCCGGGTCTCGCGGCGGAAGCTGCCCTCGCCTATCACGCGGTGATTGCTGCATTCGTCATCGAGTGCGCGCTGCGCTCCTACGGAGCGGCGATCGAGGGGACACAGCGCTACGATGTGAAGACCCGCCTTGAGATAGTGATGAGCCTTTGCTATGCCGCGGCAATAGTGGTGCTCTTAAGCTCCGGCTACGGTTTTCGCGGACTCGTGTGGGCATCGGTCGGCCGCACGATGGCGGAGAGCGCCCTCGCCCTGTGTCTCGGCTTCATCCTCCTCCCGGAGATGGTGTTCAGACCCGCGCTGGCCAGCGCCCGCAGATTCAGGCAGATGTTCTCGTTCGGATTCACGCTACAGGTCGCCCGATGGGCTGAAGAGATCATCTTTCACATGGACAAGCTTATCGTGGGGGCCTTCCTCTCTGTGGGCATGGTGACGTTCTACCAGCTCGGGACATCCCTCTCCAACCGCCTGCGGCTGTTGCCCAGCATGTTCATTACCCCTCTCTTCCCGTATACCTCGAATCTCAGCGCCCTGGGGGAGCACGCGCAGATCTACAGGGTCTATGTCCGCAGCACGCGCTACATGTTCCTCCTCGCCCTGCCCGCCTTCGCCTTCCTCGCCCTGCGCGCGGATGCAGTCATGGAGGGGTGGATGGGGCCCGGCTTCGAGCGCGCCGCGCAGGTCATGCGCGTCCTTGCGGGAAGCTACTGTCTGAACTGTGTCATGGGCGCTGCCGTCGCGGTGGCCCAGGGCATCGGCGCCGTAAGGCTCATCATGGTAAGCTGCCTCCTGGTGAGCGCCGCAAATCTTATTTCCAGCATCGCCTTCGTGTGGCTCTGCGGATTCATCGGCGTGGCCCTCGGCACCGCGCTCTCTCTCGGCGCCGCATCGATCTTCTTCTGGGCCTGGTTTCACCGCGTCATCAAGCGCCCCTTCTGGGCAACACTCGCGCCGATCGCCGCAAAACCGCTCCTCGCGACCGCGCTGGGAGTCGCCGGACTCTCGATCGCGCACCGGCTCATTCCGCAACTCCGGCAGGCATCGGGGAGACTCGACATCCTCCTCGTCCTCGCGGGGGAGTTCGCCGTCATGGTCGCCCTCTACGGCCTGGCCCTCGCCCTGCTGCGCTATTTCGATGACGAGGATCTGGAGCTCCTCCGCCAGCTGACCGGATCCATAAATTTTCGAGGGCGGGCCCGATGACGATCCATAATGAGCAATCGATATATACGCGGGACTACTATCTCACCGGGTGCGACGGTTATCGGGAATTCACGCGCGATCCCCTCTCCATGGCGTGGCGCTTCCGGGAGGCCCTCCGCCTCGC
>JAPLCY010000205.1:1881-3740 GCA_026391995.1 Candidatus Auribacterota bacterium | reverse complement strand
TGGATTCTCCACTCGATCCGGCGGGTAGTATAGCACACACAGGAGGCCGCCGCATTGGTATTGACACCCACAAAGAGATTCGCTAGTCTTCCCGATAGCTGCCAGTGCCCCATCGTCCCACGGGCATTGTGGTCCGCCTGCTCCGACGACCGCGAAAGGGAACTCCGTGAACAGCACCCTGATTCAAACCTTTGTTACCTCGGACATCGTCGGTCAGATCATCACCCTGGCCATCGTCGCGCTCTCGATCGTTGCCTGGTTCGTCATTCTCGACAAGATACGCTATCTCCGGGCCGCGGAAAAGAACTCACAGCTCTTCCTCCAGCAGTACCGCAAGGACCGGAATCACCTTTTCTCGGTCCACTTCCCGCGGGAGCGCGCATCGATATGCCCGTTCTATAAAGTGTATGAGGCCGGCATGAAGGAGTTGAAGCACCACATGGGAAACGATTCAATCGAGGCGGGGACGCCGGTCCTCACGGAGCTCCAGCTTGAGGAGGTGGAGGACGCCGTCCAGCGGGCCATCTCGGACGAGATGGCGGCGATGGAACGGATGATGATCCTTCTCGCGATAACCGCGGTGGTTGGCCCGCTCATGGGGCTCCTCGGGACCGTCTGGGGGATCATGAACGCCTTCAACGCCATGGCGGCGCATGGCAGCCCGTCGCTCCTGATCGTCGCTCCCGGGATCGCCGGTGCGCTGATCACCACCGTCGTCGGCCTCCTCGTGGCGATCCCTTCCGTCGGGGCCTACAACATCTTCCTGAGCAGGATCAGGCGCTTGAGCGGGGCGATGGAGGATTTCGCGTCCGAATTCGTCTCCGCCGTCAGGAGGAGGCTCGTCGCGCACTGATATGAGAAGGAGACGCTCATCACGGGCACGGCTCGCCCCCCTGGCGGAAATCAATCTCACTTCGATGATCGACGTCATCTTCTTCATGCTCATCCTCTTCCTCCTGGTGAGCCCGATCGTCGAATACGGCATCAACGTCAACCTGCCGGCGGCCGCCCCCAAGAAGATGGCGGAGCCGGAGAACATCACGGTGAGCGTGAAAAACACCGCGGGCGGGGCGCGTATCTATCTCGACAGTGAACGCGTCACGCTCGGTGAGCTGGGGAAACGGCTCGGCGCCATCGCCGCGCGCCACCCCGACACGGCACTCATTCTTCGCGCCGACAAGGAGCTCAATTACGAAGCGGTCATCCAGGTGATCGACCAGATCACCGATGCCGGCATCACCAGGCTCGGCATGGCGACCGTCGCGAAGCAGGAGAAATAACCTTCGACCTCATCGACCCCTCCCTGATCTCGATGAAAAAGACCTCCCTCGCCCCCTCGATGGCAAAGACGGCGAAATCGAAAACGGAACCTGTGGTCAGGAAGGAGGAGCCGAAGAAGCCGCCCCAGAAGGAGCCCAAGAAAAAGGAGGAGGCAAAGAAGGAGAAGGCCAAGGAGCAACCGAAGAAAAAGGATAAGGCCGCCAAGTCCGACAGGGAAAAGATGGGGCTCAAGGAATCCAAGAAGCCGCCTGACAAGAAGAAGAGCATCGAGGACCGGATCAAGGAGCAGCTCGAGAAAATCGATCAGCGGAAATGGGTGGAGCCGGACAAGGCGAGCGAGCTTGAAAAAATCGAAAAGAGCGACATGATGGCCACCGGCGACTTCACCAATATCTCCTATAACGACGCGGTCGCCTCGAAGATCTACGAGTACTGGCAGACCCCCAGCAAGGGGCTCGGCGAACTCAAGGGATCGACCGTCGTGGTGCGCTTCAAGATTTTCAGGGACGGCAGGGTCACCATCGTCAAGGTGGAGAAATCGTCGGGGAGCGAAGTCCTCGACCGCTCGGCGCTGGCTG